>JAJRYU010000656.1 GCA_024275615.1 Planctomycetota bacterium | reverse complement strand
CAATAAGGACCTGTTCGCAGGCGAAGATGCTACAGACAGAGCTGTCTTGATTGACTCCAGCGATGAGCTTGTTGTCAAGGAAGCATTGCCCCTCTTGAGGTCTTTTCTGACCGACGAGAACTATGCTGTGCGTGCCGAAGCGGCCATGGCCCTCGGACGAGCAGGGAGTGCGAAGCAGGTCTCATGGCTCACACCAATGACGAAGGACAAGAACAAGAACGTGCGGAAGGCTGCGATTCTCGGATTAGGCTTGCTCCAATCGGAGAGATCTTTGCCCATGCTCAAACATTTGCTGAGCGATCGTGGCACACGGATCTCTGAACGTGCGTATGCCGCTATTTCAATCGGTCTCGTTGGTGGTAAGGATAGTTCAAAGTTCCTTATCAGCAGATTGAACAAGGGACGCCGGGTTCGTGATATCGACGCTGCCATGCTCTATGCCCTTGGCATGATCAAGAGCGCGCGCGGCCGTAGGTATTTGGACTACTACGTAGCCCACCCTTTGCGTGACGACGCTCTGAGAGCTGTGGCATTGGATGCTCTGGCTTTGCATCGCAACGCTGAGTCGCTTGATACCATCAGGCGTTCTTTGTCGGACCAAGACGTGCGTGTCCGGCGTTCAGCCGCCCTGGCTTTGGGGCAAGTCGACTTTCGTAGTCGGTATCGCGCAGAATGGGATGAGCTGGAAGAATCGTTGAACGGCGACACAACCATTGATTTATCTGATCGTGTCATTGGTGAATTCGAAGCCTATCGTGCTCGTTTGCACGTCAAGCTCGAAGCCGACGAATCCAAGTTGTCCAATCAAAGAGATAGCATTGTTGAGCTGATTGACAAAAAAGGACTCAATGATAGCGATGTGATGGTAAGAAACTTCTGTGCCATATCCTTGGGAGAATTGGGTGGCAAACGTGCCGCCGAAATCCTCGTCGGGCAGATTTTTGATGCGAAGCTCAACTCGACCCGCGCATTCGCGGCATTGGCCCTTTCGACGTCGGGCGCCAAGGACGCTGGGCGCGAGTTACACAATCGTCTGATACGCCGGCGCCTCAATCAGGAAACCAAGGCAGCCTTTTACTTGGCCATAGGTTTGGCTGGTCAAAAAGATGCCAAGGCAATGATCAAGAAAGGCTTTAAGAGTGGTGGCGACACCGCTCTAGCAAAGCACTCGGCACTTGCTTTGGCGCTCCTCGATGAGCAAAGCATCAAAAAACCTCTTCGCAGCCGCTTGTTGCAGAAGAGTCGCCCAGAGTTGAAAGCCGCCTACGGCCAGGCCCTTTCCATACTCGGTGACTACAATGTCGTGGACGCCTTGGGCAAAGCCATCAAGCGCAACGGCTCAGTGGCCCACAAGGTTCAGCTTTTTGCCGCCTTGGCAGCTATTCAGGATGCTCGGTCGTTGACACTCCTGCTGAAATCGGCTGATCCGAAGAAGCGTAAGACGCTCACTTTGGCGGCAGCCGTTCGCGCCATCGGCATGGTGGCCGAGCGAGGTGACCGTCCCATTCTTAGCCCGTACTTCCGCCATCTTAACTATCCCTTGCGGTTTGCGAGTCTGAATGAGATTGCCATTCTCTGATGTCAAATGATGGATGCGGATAGGAGGCCACTGGTACTTGCCAGTGGCCTTTTTTCGAGCCTCGCCTTGGTGCCCGCGGTCTT
>JAJRYU010000655.1 GCA_024275615.1 Planctomycetota bacterium | reverse complement strand
TCCTCTTCCATCAACAGGTAGCCTCCAGATTGGATGATGTGTTTGCGCTTGAGTTCTTGACGAGGGCTAGCAAGGTCGATTCGGACTGTCCGGCGTTCTTGTACCGCCTTGGTAAGGAACTTTTGTACAAAGTGTCCGGAATGTGAACAACTTGACGTAAATCTCAATTCGCACTCCAAGCGTTGAACGCGATCAGCCTGGTTCGCTCAGTCACGAGATTCGTCCTAACAATTTTCGCAGGAACATTTTATCGCGGTGTTGGAGCGCTCTTGTCTTAGTCAGGGCGGTCCACAAAAATTCTATGCGAAAGGGCCCTCCAATTGCTTATCGTATTGTCAACAATTCTATTTGCGCGGTCTTGCGACTGACCCATTGGGAAACAGCGATGACAATAAAAAGCTTCATTCTGACTACTCTTGTTGCCATTCTCCTCGTTGCTCCAGCTATGGCAGACACTGTCAACGGCAAGATCATAAACTCCGCGGGGCTACCCGTGGCCGGAGCCACGATCGAAGTGTTCTCAACCGGTTTTACCGCCACTACAAATATCGCCGGCTTTTTCACACTTAACTTGCCACAGGGAACATATGTTTTTCATGTTATTCCTCCCGCCGGGGCGCTCTTGGCTCCCATGGTTGTGGGCAATGTCGTGGTCAATGGTCCGACTAACATCGGCAACCAAGTCTTGACCGCCGGTTTTCTTTTGTCCGGGACCGTGACTGACGGCAATGGGGTCGTCATTGTCAATGGCGATTTGGACGTATTCGACGACCTGAGCGGCGTCAAACTCAATACACCTGGTGACAAGACTTCTCCGACCGGAACCTTCTCGCTGCGAGTTCCGGGGGGAGCCTTGCGCCTGAGGGCGGAGCCAGGACCGGGACAAGTCCTGGTATCGCAGATTCAAGACGTAAACATGGTGAGCAATCTTTCGGTAGGAACCATCGTCTTACCTCAAGGTTTTCAACTGACGGGTGTCGTGCGACATGCCACGACCAATGTCCCTCTTCTCGATGTTGACATTGACGTCGATGACTTGGCAACCGGACTCCGAATTCAGACTCCTGGCGACAACACTGATGCCACTGGGACTTTTTCAGTCATCGTCCCCGCGGGAGTTTTCACCGTTTCCTTTGAGCCCTTGAAAGGGCAACAGATCTTGGTCGGAAAACGCGTCACGGGCGTTTTTGTTCCCGCGACAAGTAACATGGGGAACATCCTCTTGGACCCCGGTATCACCGTCAGTGGCACGCTGGTGAACAATGCGGGCTTTCCGGTTACCGGGGCTGATCTCGACGTACGATCCCAAGCTGGAGACGCGATCCTCTACACTCCAGGCGACAAGACAGCTCAGGATGGAACTTTCTTCGTTGTTATTCCGACGGGCATGCATCGTGTCATTTTTCAGCCCAAGAATGCAAGTGGTTTGCTGTCACAAAGCACACCGTTCCAGCAATTCACCGGCAACACTCCCATGGGCAACGTGATCGCCCAGCCTGGCCATCTTCTTTCTGGAAACGTTTCGGCCTTCGGTGGCGTCCCGCAGACCGACTGCAGCATCATCGTCCACGACTCAACAACCGGAGCCATAATTGAAGTGGCGAACAAGCGCACCTATGCCAGTGGCAACTACGGCGTTCTTGTGCCGACGGGAACATTTGACGTCGATGTTCGAACAAAGAAAGGCAGCTTGGCACAGGACATAACCGTCTCTTCGGTCATCGTGTCCGGCCCCAAGACACTTAACGCCAGCCTCTCGCTCTTGCCCATGCTTGTCTTTGTTGATGACCCAGCGTTCCCCGGTCCCCAAGTGGTCTTGGCGGGTCAGGCACAGATTTTCATCACTTTCGTCATCTACAATCCCAACGGAATTACTACAGGCACCTTGGTCGACGTAGAGATCGAAGATCCCTTTGGTGGCATTTCCACCATCGTATCGGGCTCACCGGTTGTCTTGGGAAGTGGCCAGTACATTTTTGCCCAATTCTTGCCGGTTCCTCTCTCTCCAGCAGCGCCCGGAAACTCTGGTTTGCCTCACAAGTTCATCATCCGGCTTCGTCACCCCACGAATGGCAGCGAAATAGACGTCGATGAGTTCGTTTATTTCCCCCAGTAGTCGTGTTTGCCAACGAACCAAGACCTAGCCGCTTTCCTTGTTCTTGCTGATCTGGGCGTCATCACGCTACAACGCGGGGTTGTTATTCTATCCGCGCCTTGAAAGCCCCCTTCTGTACCGTGTCCCGAATATGAACACGGAGGTTTTAGGGGCGCCAAAAGACAATGAAGGAGCGGTCGGTGCCGAAGCAGGCACCCCCCTTACCTGTCAACTTAAGCCGATATAATACAAATACTTACAGACAACTCACTGATACAAGAGTGGCAAGTAGCGCCCCTCTCTGCAGCTCAAGGGCGGTGGCATGGCGCTTGCAAAACAAGGGTATCGACGCCAAGAAACGAACAACGAGAACCTCTGATGACTTCGCTGAAAACCACTCTTTTTGCCCTGATGATTGGATCTTTCTTGTGCATCCCCGCCCAAGCCGATCCCGTTACCGGTGTTGTTGTGGATGCTCTGGGTACTCCCGTGGCAGGCGCCACAATCGAAACCTTCATCGACGGAACGACTGTGGTCACGGGCATTGCGGGGACATTCACAGTCAATGTCGTGTCAGGCACGTACAGCTTTCAAATCAAGCCCCCAGCCAGTTTGACCTTGGCACCCACCTTGGTTCGTAACGTTGTTGTCAACGGCGCTACAAACTTGGGAACCTTGACTCTCGGAGCCGGGTTTCTCCTGTCGGGAAGCGTTACGGACTCATCGGGAGTCGCAGTTGTAAACGGAGATCTTGATGTCTTCGACGACGTGACCGGCATAAAGCTCTCAACTCCAGGAGGCAGCACCTCCTTGACAGGAACATTCTCACTCCGAGTTCCAGCGGGTACACTTCGCTTGCGTGCAGAGCCAGCCATAGGACAAATCCTGGTTTCTCAAATACAAACGGTCACTATTAGTACCAACCTCAATGTCGGCACAGTCGTTCTACCTACAGGCTACCTATTGACCGGCACGGTCGTTGATTCAAGCACAAGTCTCCCGCTCTTGGACGTTGACATCGACGTCGACGACTTGGCGACAGGGCTTCGAATTCAGACACCCAATGACAACACGAATATTCTGGGCATGTTCTCCGTTATTGTTCCTGCAGGAGTGCACGTCGTTTCATTCGATCCCAAGAAAGGTCAACAGATTCTCGTCGGAAAGCAGCTGATTGCCATCGTCAATGCTACGCCAACGGCCATGGGGTCGATCGCTCTTGATCCTGGAATCCCAATCAACGGTACCTTGGTTGATAACACCGGATTTCCTGTCACCGGCGCCGACATCGACGTTCGAACTCAAGCCGGCAATTCGATTCTCTACACTCCTGGTGATAACACTGATCCAAACGGTGACTTCTTCGTTGTGGTTCCAGCAGGAACTCATCGAGTCATTTTTCAGCCACCCACCGCGAGTAGCCTGGTGGCGACAACGACGGCTTTTCAGTTGATTTCCGCCGCGACGAATCTGGGAATCGTTGCTGCACAACCGGGATTCGTCTTGTCGGGAAAAGTCACGGCCTTTGGCAGCGTACCTCAAAAGAATTGCACCATCATTGTCCGTGATTCCACAACCGGAGTCCGAGTCGAACTGAGCGATAACCGGACAGATGCCAATGGCGACTATGCCGTTATCGTTCCGGCAGGCACAATTGATGTGTTCTTCAAGACGAGAAAAGCAAGTCTAGCGAGAGACACAAGCACGTCGTCTCTTCTCGTTTCCGGGGCGACCGTATTGAATACAAGCCTGGTCCTTTTACCCATGCTTGTCTATGTCGATGATCCAGCATTTCCGGGACCGCAGGTCGTTCCTGCCGGATCACCGCAACTGTTCATAACCGTTGCCATATACAATCCAACGGGAGTCACAGCAGGCGCTTTTCTTGACGCCGAGATTGAAGGGCCATTCGGAGGCCTCACCTCGTTGCTAGTTGGCTCTCCCACGATTCTTGCCGCTGGACAGTTCATATTTGCTCAGTTTTTGGCCGTGCCGTTGCCAACGTTCCCCCCGAGTCAAGCTGGATTACCTCATAGGTTCCGCATTCGTCTTCGGGATCCCATCGACAACAGTGAAATAGATGTAGATGAATTCACTTACTTTCCTCAATAGAATTCAAGCATCCGAATGGAGGTTGCGCCATGCGCGTCCTGATTTACAGCCATGACACTTACGGCCTGGGCCACCTGAGGCGCAGCCTGATCATTGCGAAAGCACTTTCCACTTCAAACCTGGACGCTTCGGTGCTCATCGCAACTGGTTCACCAAGAGCCCAATCATTCGAATTGCCACGTGGTTGCGACACCATGAAGTTGCCGGCAATCATCAAGAGGGGGGATGGCAGCTACGCCGCTCGTGACCTTGATCTACCTCTCCGTGATGTGGTTTCCATGCGATCGAATTTGCTGTGCAGTGCGTATCGGGACTTCAAACCCGACATGATTATCGTCGACCACTCGCCGCTGGGAGTTGAAAACGAATTGGTCCCACTTCTTGAGGCAGTGAGAAATTCCAAAAAGCGCCCTTGCCTCATTTTGGGCATGCGTGACATCGTCGATGATGCGGCGAAGACAAAAGAGACGTGGATCGCCACCGGTGCCATGAGCGCGATCGAAAACGACTACGACCGAGTCTTCGTCTATGGGTCATCTTGGGTACCAACGACTGCACAAGAGATCGGATTCGACAGACTCGTTGACAGGCAAGGCGACAAGAAGACCAGACATCTCGGTTACATAGCACGGGGCTATTCGCTCGGAGAGTATACTGACCGCGTCTTGGTAACGGCAGGTGGCGGCGGCGATGGTCAGAAACTACTACGCTCCTTCGTCGGGTTCTTGTCCCGAACAGAAAACGATTGGGGAGCCATAGACATCGTCAGTGGTCCGTTTCTGTCAGAACGCAAGTTCAAGGCGTTGGCAAGCCAAATTCGAGATCTGGCCCATGATGTTCAACTGATTCGCTTTGATCCTAAACTCGAAGATCGAATCGCCACATCGAAAGCGGTCATTGGCATGGCTGGCTACAATACGGTAACGGAAATAATGTCGACCAATCGTCCAGCTCTCTTGGTGCCCAGAGAAACTCCTCGTGTAGAGCAATTGCTGCGGGCGGAACGACTCAGTGAAGCGTGCGGCTTCAGCTGGTGTCGATCATCACAACTCGACGATCAGATTTTCGAAGACTTCCTCCTCTCCTGCGACAGGCCGAAAAAACCCCATCCCGAGGGAATCGCCCTCACTGGCTCGAAGAGACTCGTTGAGGAGATCAACGAGTTGATCAGGCCGTCCTCTCCATTCGGCGCTTCGCGAAAGTCGCTTCATAGTCAAATAAGAGAAGGTGCATAATGAAGATCGCTTACGTCTTGAAGAAGTTTCCAAGGCTCTCTGAGACGTTCATTTTGAACGAACTTCTGGGCTTGGAGTCTCTCGGACACGAAGTCGTCATTTTCTCATTGCGCCCCGCTCCAGACGAACCGCGACACATCGGCCTTTCCAAACTAAAAGCGTCGATCCATCTCGTGCCGACCTCTCCACCACTGGATTCGACGACTCCGAAAAAGGACTTTGATGATTTCCTCGTTGAAATCCCTCCACGCCGGCGTAGCAAGACATGGGCTCAGGGGCTCCAGGTCGCCTCACTGTGTCGCACCCACAACGTAGACCATGTCCACGCTCATTTCATGACTGTGGCAAGCCACGTCGCTGCCATTTCACGTCTCAATGGCGGACCGTCGTTCACAGTTACGGCTCACGCAAAAGACATCTTCCGCAATCAAATCAACGTTGAGTTGTTTCAAAAGACAGCGGCACTCGCCGAATCTCTCGTGACCGTAAGCGAATTCAATAGGAACTACATCGAGAGTCGTTTCCTTTCCGATTCCCGTACTCCTGTTGCCATGATCTACAACGGTCTACCGCTGGACGAAATGTCACGGGACCCGAAGAAAAAACAAGGAGAACATCCCCAGCTCTTGGCGGTAGGGCGCCTCGTAGAAAAGAAGGGATTCGATCTGCTGCTGAGGGCCTGTCATTATCTCAAAGATCGGCAGCGGGAGTTTCACTTGACACTCGTTGGAGATGGCGATCAATTAAGTTCGTTGCAATCCCTCATTGTGGAACTAAAATTGGATGACTGCGTGACATTGACTGGCCCTTTGTCCCGTGAGAAAGTCATTGACCTGATGTACCAATCTCACATGCTTGTCCTGCCTTGCCGAGAAGGACGCGATGGTAATCGAGACGCCTTGCCGACCGTACTCATTGAAGCTCTCGCTTGCGGTCTACCTTGTGTCTCAACTCGTATGGTCGGCATTCCCGAGATCGTAGTGGATGGCGAATGTGGCATCTTGACGGATCCGGATGATTTCTCGGCAATCGCTGTAGCCATGATGCGCTTGATGGACGATGAGAAGTTGCGCGCTCACTGCGCCAAAAACGGCCCGGTGAGGTCAAGACAGGTCTTTGATCAGAAAACCACTCTGCCAGCCCTCGTTCACGTCTTCCAGAAGAGCATTCTTGAGTCTCCGGATCGAGGCGTGACTGCATGAGAATCGTCGCGGTAAACGCAGACAAGGGAATCGCGCCTGATGGTACAAAGGGAGCGTCCATCCATTTACGCTCCATCCTCAACGCCTTCGTTGCCGAAGGTCATGATGTCATCTTGCACTCTCAACGATTGCCAAAATCATCAGCCGACTTGCGATTCGAGACTCGCCAAGGTACGAGTGCGGAAAACATCCAGAATACTATCATCGACCATAAGGCAGATTTCGTTTACGAACGCTATTCGTTGGGCGCCACCACGGGACTTGAGGCGGCCAACAAGACGGGCCTGATTTTCGCGCTCGAAGTGAACGCCCCACTGTTTTCCGAAGCGTCTCGTCACAGGCCAGAAACGATAACCGAGACCAGCGAGTCGGTAGAGAATGAACTTTGGCGAAAGGCCGATCTCGTTTTTCCGGTTTCAAGTGGCATGTTGGCTTTCGTCACCGAAGTGAGAAACCATCGCGAAGGAGTCCACCTTCTTCCCAACGGTATCGACCCAGGTCTCTTCACTGATGAGAGACAAGAAACACGCCGATCGGGGCCTTGGACCATGGCATTTTTGGGTCACCCAAAACCAT
>JAJRYU010000654.1 GCA_024275615.1 Planctomycetota bacterium | reverse complement strand
CGTCTCTCTGGAAAAAAGGAGACGACCTCGATTCGTCGATTCAAGTTGCTGACTTGGATCACGATGGTGACCTCGATGTGATCACGTCAAATTCCATATATAGCAACTTGCGCCCGACAATCTATGAATCAAGGAAGGCCGGCCAGGTTGCGTTCAAGAAGATCTCATGGGCGGTCGTTGATCCCCAGAACAAGAACAAACAATTCGTTGCACTAGCCGATCTTGATCGCGACGGCGACTTGGACGCGATTCGCACTTCCGTCTATGGTGATCCGACAATACTAATGAACGATCGTTTGTGGCGCTTCCATGAATTGGAAGAGGTTGGCCTTCAAGACGTCCGCGGGCCTGTGTCCGTAACCGATTTTGATCAAGACGGAAAACCAGACATTCTTTCTATGGGACCATCCAAGGGTCACAAGAATGTTCACCCACCGCGTATCTTTCTCAACCGTCTCCCCGGCCCCTTTGAGGTCATCGAGTTGCAGTTTCCTGATGGCTTTAAGTCCTCCGGCGACCTGGTTCCGCAACCAGCGGATCTCGACAATGACGGCGATCCCGATTTGGTCCTCTCATCAACGGGCGGTGATCTTTGGATTGCCGTTAACAACAAGACGAGTGCCATTGTTACCACGAAAATCCTCGGAAGTTTCTCCTACCCCTTGTGTCGCGATGTGGATCAGGACGGGCTCATAGACTTGGTGTATTTGTCTCAAGCAAACGAAGTGACGTGGGCCAAGAACACCACGAAGAACGGCGGGAATTTCCTGCAGCTTGAACTTCGCGGAAAAAAATCGAACGGCAACGCCGCCTCTTGGTCAAACCACTTTGGCATTGGCTCTCATCTGGAGGTCATGGCCAACGGGCAGCGTATCTTTGTTGACCATACCGCCAAAAATGGCACCGGAGATGCGTTCGGATCCCAAGTTCATGTTGGCATCGGCAACGCCAAGACCGTCGAGTTCGTACGTGTCCTTTGGCCAGACTTTGTTTTGCAGAACGAGCCAGGCGGCGTCATCAACAAGACCCATGTCTACGAAGAAGTGAACCGCAAAGCGTCATCTTGTCCGGTTCTCTTCAAGTACTCAGGCGTGGGCGACGAATTCGAATTTGTGACCGATTTTTTGGGTGTAGGAGGTCTTGGGTTCTTCATCGAGCCCGGGCGGAACGCCCCTGCAGACAAAACTGAAACTGTGCGTATTGGCAACATCCCGCCACGAAACGGTCGCTTGGAACTTAGGGTCACAGAACCCATGGAAGAAGTCAGCTATTTCGACCAGCTTCGGCTCATGGTTGTCGACCATCCTCATGATCTTGAGATTCAATGCGACGAGAGACTGGCAACGGGAGGGAATCCCCCCACGGGACTACCCTTGGCGATCGGTAAGTTCTTTCTGCCGACATTGGCCACCGACACCCAGGGTGACGATTGTTTGAACGCCTTACAAAAATGTGATCGCATCTATCAGTCAGGGCTCAAACCGGATCCACGCTTCCTCGGCTATCTTGCTGAAGAGCAAAGGCTAACTTTGTCTTTCCCCTTCGCCTCCTTGTTTGCGAATCGCCCTTCTTCGGATGCCCGCCTATTCCTTTTTATCGATGGCTGGGTCGAATATCCTTACTCCCACGTCAATTACGCCGCTTGGGAGAGCGGCGTCCGTGGCCAATCCCTCAGCCTGGATGCTCTAGGAGTTGATCGGAATTGGCAGACGATGATCAAGGAGGCTGGATATCCCGGTGGCATGACGCGGTGCATGTCGTTGGATATTACCGGTGCCTGCGGCGCCGAAACGCAGCGGATTCGTTTGCGATCAAATCTCGAGATTCACATGGATCGCATCCGCTTGGCGTGGGTCGAAGTAAAGAAGCGACTTGTCATCACGAGGTTGGGTTTTGACCGCGCTCAGTTGCGTTTCAGCGGTTATCCCCAAGAAGTATCTCCAGACGGAAGGTTGCCCAAGCTCTATGACTACCAGCAACGAACAAAGAACTTCGACTGGAAGAACATGGCCGGGAGATACACGGCTTATGGGAACGTATCGGAACTCATCAGCCAAGCAGATGGTCGTTTGTGTATCATGAATCACGGTGAAGAGATTGCGCTTTCGTTGGCCGTGAACCGTCTGCCACAATTGCCAGAGGGATGGAATCGGACTTTCTTCTTGGAGGCCGTCGGGTGGTGCAAGGACATGGATCCCTACACCGCTTTTCCGGATACCGTCGCCCCCATGCCTCAAGCTATCAACTTCCCGTATCCGGGGCCTCAGGCTCCAAACCGTGCAGACATTGGCAAAGAACGGCAACTTGCTGGGACTTTTCGTTGACGCTTTTTCTCCTATCACTCATGTACTCCTAAGAAGGAATCCCATGCTCAGATTCTTTATCGTCATTCTGTTTCTTGCTGTTCCTGCATGTGCGCAGAAGATGCGTGACGACATGACACCTCTTGGACTTTCCTATGAATTGAAGGTCCTCGAAGACACCCAAACACTGGCTGTGTCCATGACCATCGTTAATGCCAAGAGAGACCGCACTTACATCGCGATGCCCAATTGGACCCCGGGATCCTATCGACCTCAACGATTCGGCGAGTGGGTTTCCAACGTCAAAGGAAAGGACACCAAGACAGGTCAGGAGGTCACAGTCGAAAAGATTGACCCCCTGACCTGGAGTGTGGACACCAGCAAGCATCGCGACGTCAAGATCACCTACGAGATCGAACCTCGGCGCTGGCGTTTCACCGGTGGTGAACCTAAAGTGGGTCGTGTCATGACCGGCATGCACTACGAAGGGCCAGCCACCTTCATGTACATTCGGGGGCACGAACGGGGAACGCCAGTGAGTTGTCGTTACGTCCTTCCGAAAAACTGGCAAGTGGCGAATGGCATGCTCTTTGATGATGACCCCTTCTTTCGCCATGCGGCTGATTATGACACCTTTGTCGACTGCCCAACCATTGTCGGACTTTTCGACCGTGTCAAATTCATGGTGAATGAAACCCCGTTTTCTTGCGTCTTCTGGAATCCACAGGGCAAGAACAAGTGGGATATCAAGAAATTCGCTCGTACTGTTGTCAAACCTATTGTGACCGAAGAAGGTCGAGTGTTTGGCAGTTACCCTTTTCCGCGGTATGTATTCCTTTTCACAGTCTCTCGCTTTGGAGGTGGAGGCTTGGAACATTTGAATTCAACCAGCATCGGGCTCAGTGAATTGGCCATGGCGAAGAATGTGCGCAACGGAGGCGCCATTACTGCCCACGAGTTTTTTCACACGTGGAATGTCAAACGCATTCGCCCAATAGCTTTGGGGCCCTTCAACTATCGCCAAGAAAATTACACTAAGAACCTCTGGGTCTCCGAAGGTTGGACCTCCTATTATGGCTCACTTTCCATGACGCGCCTGGGGATGCGCAGCCAAGAACAATATCTGAGCGGGATCAACAACGGCATCCGCCGAGAACTCAGCAAACCCAGAAGAAAAGAACATGCTGTGACATGGGCCAGCCGAGATATTTGGCACGCTGGCCGAGTTCGAGAAAAGGGAAGTCGCGTCGACTATTACACGTATGGCGAGCTTCTGGGCTTGGTGATCGACCTCAAGATTCGCGACGTGACGGATAATAAGAAGTCGTTAGATGATGTCATGAGGTTTCTCAATCGTTGGTTTGCTGAACGGAACGTCGGCTTCGAAGAAGACGATATTGAGCGCGCTTGTACAGCAATCAGCAACTATGATTTTTCAGATTTCTTCGCTCGTTATGTCGACGGTACTGTTGACTTGCCTTTTGCGGAGTACTTCGTGTTTGCTGGGCTCAAGTTCGAATCAACTCTTCTGCAAGCCGATTTGCCTTTCCCGGTTCGCCCGCATTCCAAAGGGCTTATTGTCGGCTCGCCTCGTGGCTCAGGATTGGAACGAGGCGACATCATCATGGCGATCAACGGCAAGAAGATGACCGACACAACCAAATTCTTGAGCGACAAGGTGGGCGGTGAGAAAGTCAAACTCACTGTTCGTGGTAAGATGGGAAAAAGAGAAGTTACATTGTCTTTGCGATCCCGCAAACGTCTTGTGACAAGTCTCAAGCCGATGAAAACCACCAACAGGAAACAAAAGGCTATTCTAAAGAGTTGGTTGAGCGCACATGAGGACTAGCCTGCCGCCCTTTTTCGGAAATTCATTTGTTGCTTGCAGCCGCCAGCTTAGGTTTCCCTTGGCCGCCAATTCAGAATCGGAAAGTCCATCCAAGCTTGGTTGTCAATTCGCTCGTCGTCGCTTGGAATCGGTTGTTCATCACCAAGAACCCTTGATTGAAGACAATGAACATCTCTCGACCGGGCTCTATGATCCACCGAAATCTACTGTTGATTCCCATCAGTTGACTGACGTTGTCATACTGAATGAAAGTATTCCAGGAAATATCGGGAGTGAAGAGCACGTTCAGACGAATTCGAACGATGTGAGTTTGAAAACTTCCAAAATCCAAATCAACCTTGTTGTTGACGTAGCCGAGGCTAAGAAAAAAGTGTCGTGATGGTCGCCACTCAAAGGTGATGTCCAAATCCCGTCGTGTACCTTCGTAAAAATCTCCCCATTCACCGTTGAAGCGGAACGACATGGATCTGGCCCGTGAGGACTCCAACCGGAAGCCGTAACGAAAGAAGGAGTAGGTTCCGATGGGAATCGTGACGCCGTCGGAAATTCGAAAGTCGCGGGTAATGCGCTCGCGATTGAGTCTAAGTGCCAATTCAAATTCATCGCCATCGTTCGTCGCCAATTCGATGGGGTTAATGGTCAGGTTGCCTGTTTCCAGACGATTATCGAGGTCCGTAACGACGAAGAATCTCGTCTGGTGCTCCAGAGTTCGAATCCAAGTTTCTGGACGGTGACGATAGCGAACATTGCCGAAATACTCTCTGATTCCAAGACGCCTGGTGAAGCCTAATCCGGGGTTGTAGTTTTCCTGCGTT
>JAJRYU010000653.1 GCA_024275615.1 Planctomycetota bacterium | reverse complement strand
GGTCATTGTGGCGCCCTACGGTGAAACTGGCATCATGACGAATTTGATGGACAACAAGATGTTGAAACTCGAATTCGACGTAAAATATCGCATTGGCTTGGAGTGGGGGGAGGATTTTGACCCAGCGACGGACGCCTTCACCGCAGCAATGACTGAAATCAAGTCCGAACTACTCACTCGCATTCGGGGAAAAGAATCCAAAGACCTCAAAGGTGCTGATCTTCTGATTTTTAAGCAAGAGCTCATTGACGTCATCAACGACATTGTCTTTCCCAAACAAATGGGACGGGTGACAAAGCTCTTGATCAAAGATCTGTTGATCCAAGGCGGATAGGCCCGCATCATCGAATCGCGTTACTGGCATGAGGGCATGACCTTCGGAACCTGGCTCATGGTGGGGGCCTTCTTTTCGAGAACGCCAGCGCCGCACTACATCGAGTCTAGGCCCCAAATATAGAGTGGTAAGGTTACTTCTTGTTGTGAGCCTGTGGCGGAACCGATCAACCTGAATAAGAGCTGTTCGGAATCCCAGGGTAAATCCAAAGCGTCGGCTGGATCAACAGCCCGACGCAGTGCCGCAGGATTCAAGACCTGAAACATACCCATGTCCCCTATCTCTTGGGTGCAGCCCAGCCGAAGAAGTGAGCTATTGTATTCTTTGTGCCACTGGGGACCGAGCAGCAAGACTGAGTCCAGCCCTTCAGCTGACATCAGGATCCGTAGGAGAGATAGGACAGTGCCAAAGTTGCCGCCCCATTCACACACCGCGCCTTCAAAATCCAGTCCTTTGCCCAAGGTAACGTAAGCGGCAATAGACTGTCCTTCTTCCGCCACCAGGGTCTTTGATTTCGGCAAGCGAAAAAGGACTTGAGCTTCTGCTTGGGGACGTGCCACAGGGCAAGGGTCTTCAGCTCTCAGCCCCATGAGAGCGTCGACATCATGCGAACGATGCCATCGAGCGGCAATGGGAGTAACACCGAGGAGATCGGCATAACGCACAAGATACCGAGACTCGACACCGGCGTAGTGAAAACCAAGACGTTCATAGAATCCCTCGACCTCGGACCATAGCATGGCGAGCTCCACGCCAGCGAGTCGAGCTTCAGTCAGCTGCATCCGCATGAGACTCGCGGCGAATCCTCGCCCCCGCGCATCAGGGTCCGTACAAACTGCACCAAAGTTTGCACATTGAATGAGTCCATTATTTTGCGAGGTGCGGATCGTCGCCAAACGAACGGCCACGTGTGAGACTATGCGCCCTTCGTCTTTGACTACTAGACGCCGAGACTTGGCTCCTTGGCCAACGAGCAACGGAAAGTCCTCGGTCATGGACAACGTCGCCTCAGGCCTCATACAACGATCGATAAGGTCAGAAACCTCATCAAAGTCTTTAGGTTGCAAGGCCTCAATGGTCGCCAGCATCAATCAATCCCCGAGCTCTTAGAGGAAGTTCAACAAGCTCAAGTTGTTGATCCTTGAGGTTACGAGGAGAGCACTCTGATAGGAAGTTTCATTTTGTTGCAATTGAATGATCGCATCTGAGATGTCAACGTCTTCAGTCTTGGAGATCAGCTCTTGAAGCCGCACGTTCAAGTCCTGGACTCTATCCTCGCCACTTTGCAAGCGATTCGAAATGCTACCCAACTCTCCCAGTCCTTGGAGCAATTGATCGTGAGAGCTATCGAGTTCGTCAAGCTGACCACGTACAAGATCAAGAGCAGCGACCAGATCTGGTTTTTGATCGGCTTCAAGAAGGCCGTCGCGTATCGCGATCAAGGACTGAAACAAGTCCAATGTTCCGGAATAGCTAACATCGTCGGTACCCGCTCGTTTGATATTCGTGCTATCGACGTTGAGAATCTCACCAGAGAGAGAATCTATCACCTGCTGGTTGGCGCCAAAGATGATGGGAATCGTCGTAGCGCCACCATCTGTCGACAAGGTGCCAGCACCCGTTGCCGCCTCAGTGCCAACGAAGCCGCCGGTGATGCCTGTGGTATCGACATAGATGAGTTCACCATTCGGCCCGGTGATGGCCAAATCTGTTTCTGTGCCAGTGTAGCTCACTGGAGTGCCGCCATTGAGGGAAACCGTCTTGGCGATGTCATCGATCTGCAGTGATTGAGCGCCGATAACAGTATCCTTGCTATTGGAAGATGTTCCGAGCGCCAATCCCGAGGTGCCGGTCAATGATGTTGATGTATGAGCAACGATCAACTTATCGACACCGATACCATTATCAGTCCCTAAGCCAACCGCAGCGCCAGTGTTGCCAGCGAATATCGTCTGCCCCCGGCCCTTGCGCGAGAATAGTTCCGTTCCCGGTAGATTGATACTTGATCGTACTCCTGGACCGATTTCCGCTGCAATTCGGTCGTTGTTGCCCAAGTAGCGGACCCGTGTTTGCGAGCTGGCGTCAGTTTCAATCACGTAGGGTTGCGAATCCGTCTTGGTGCCACCAAAAATGAAACGGTTGCCGACCTGAGAATTAGCCAGAGATACGAGGTCTTTTATGTAACCGTCGAGAGCAATAGCCACGGTGTCGCGGTCAGTCTGTGACAAGGTACCGTTCAAACCTTGGATGACGGATTCTCGGGCTTGCTGAATGATATCCGAAGCTTCCTGTAGAGTCGCCGCAGCGCTATCTACAAAAGCTCGGCTCTCAGCAGCGTTTTGCTCGAACTGGTCAAGCTCGCCGAGACGTTCCCGAAACGACAAAAGCCTTGCGATGTTACTAGGGTCATCGGAAGGTGCTGAAATCTTCTTTCCCCTTGAGACGCGAAGCTGGCTTTCAAACAGGCGGCTATAGGATTGACTCACCTGCTGCCTGGCGGCCTGCGAAGTGAGGTTCTGTGTGACTCTGAATTGCATGTCATTCCCTTATAGACTGAAGAGCACCTGGGTCATTTCATTGACGGCAGTGATGTATCTCGCTGCTGCCTGATAAGCTTGCTCGTACCGTTGGAGGTCGGCGAGCTCCTCGTCAACTGAGACTCCTCTGACAGACTCCAGACGATTCTCATAACTTTGTTTCAAGAGAGATTCAGTTTCGAGGTTGAGAGAAGCCCTATTCGTCGTTTGTCCGACCTCGGCCACGATACTATTGTAGAATTCTTCTGCCGAGCGATTACCAAGCTCCCCCAAAGCACCGTCCCGAAGAGAAAGTAGCCTCAGGACATTACGATTGTCCGAGGCTGCATCACCTAAGGCGGATGCTAAAAGGGATGGGTCGTCGATCAGACTCGCGGCGACTTCGATATCGGTGGCATCGCTGCCGACGAAGAAAGAATTGAGGCCGAATGCCGCCAAGACATCAGAGTCGTCACCATCAGCAAAGATAGGCAGTCCGACAAAATCTCCCGCCTTTTGACTGATGTCACCTGGACCAAAAGAAACACTGACACCATTAAAAACGTTCAATTCGCTATCTGGCGAATACCCTTGTCCAACGTCTAGAACGGCAACCACTTGCCCTTGGGCATTGATTGCTTCGATCTGCAGACCAGGTGTCAGGCCGATCGTTCCCTCGCCAAGAGGACGAAAGGTGAGATTTTCGTCAGCCGAACCACTGTAGGCTCCGCTGATTTTCACATCAACGGTCTGACTACTTCCTGAATCCGTCGTAGCGGACAATCCAAACGCCGCCGCCGGCGAACCTGCGCCATCCGTGATTTGGATCTGTGAAGTTGTGCCTGTTGTATTGCTGGTGATAACGACCTTGCCGTCTTGGACGCTGGCTGTTGCTCCAACCAAGGAACTTTGAATCGCAGCAGCGACCTCTGTTGCCGTCGCCGCGCCAATTTGGGTGAATTGCCCGGCCGCAAACGCAATTGTCTGTGGCGCGCCGCCGTTAACGCTGATGTTGAAGCTATCTCCCGCCGTCAACGCATAAGGACCATCGTTCGCTCCAAGAATCTGACCACTCGAAGAGCCGAGAGTGCTTGCGCTATTGGGATTGCTGTCAAGCACGGCGCCGAAATGGAACTTCTTACCTGTTTGCGATGCGATATTGACCCGTCCTGTGGCATCCAATGAAACTGTCAAGCCACTCACCGCATTGAGTTTGTCAACAAAGTTCTGAACCGTATCTTCTTCAGGGTCGATGTCGATACTGGTTTGCTCGATCGCTCCAGTCGCGTCGTCGATCACAGAAACCCACAAGCGCCCGGCTTGGGGTGCGAATGACAAGCCTGCATTCTTGAGCAGAGAATTGCCAAGCACACCGTCCCCGTCGACGTCAACAACTGGGTTGTTCGACTGCAAACTTGTGAAACCGCCGCCAGCAGGGACGCCCGTTGAGTGAATACGGTTGAAATTAAGAATCAACGCCGATGCGAGATCATCAATGTCACTGACACGTTCGCCCACACCGCTCTTGGAGAGATCCAAGAATCCGCGCAGCTCGCCACTGCTCACTTCGACTTCATAGGGCGATCCTTCGAGGAAGATACTCATCTCTCCGTTGGCATTCCTGCCACTCGACAATTTGTTTGCGCCTGAAAGCGAGACCAATTCTTGTCCGCCAACCTTAACGCTAATGCGCCCGGCCCCCGAATCACGAACTTGGACGTCTACATATTGGGACATTTCGTCGATGAGCTGCCCTTGCCGATCAAGCAAAGCCGCTGGCGGACCACCAGCGATACCCTGGGTACGCGTGATCTCTTGATTAACAACAGCAAGGGATTCGGCAATTGTGTTGACCTTCGCCGCCGTGTCAGCGACGAGGGTTTCGACACCTTTTTGGGTATTGCCCAAGTCGGCTCGAATCCTCTTAAGTTGCTGAGCGATATCTCCACCAGCGAAAATCACGCCTTTTTTCTGTACCCCATCATCCGGAGCGGTGGCGAGCGAACTGAGGCTACCAAAGAAAGTCGTCAGTTGGCCTGAGAACGCCGTGTCGCTGGGCTCTCCGAAAGCAGCTTCCACCCCCAAGAGTGTCTGTAAAGAAATACTGCGGCGAGCGACTTTTTGGCTTTGCGCACGCACCCGGCTGAGGAGAAGATCGTCGGTGACGCGATCAAGCGAACCAACACGAACTCCGCCGCCTTCGTAGAAACGTCCAACCAAAGTCGAAGTTCCTGTTTCGGTGATCACGCGCTGCCTTGAATAGCCAGGCGTCGTGGCATTGGCCAGGTTGTTGCCAACAGTTTGGATGGCCAATCGCGCCGCCGAGAGGGCGGAGAGGCCGTTTGAGAGTCCGAACATCTCAGATACTCCGATTCAGGATCATCTCGGAGTGACGTGTTGTGCCACCTCGACGATCATAAGTCGCGGTCTTTGCGTCGACTGCGAATAGACCACGCACAAGCTCATCGTTGATGTCAATGGCCTTGCGCGCCAGGAGTCCATTGCGGTTGCTGCGAGCTCTTACGGAAGACCCGGAGTCTTCGAGCGCAGCCAAGAGCGTTTCTAGTTCTTTGCGACGATTGGCCGGAGCCAAGTCTACAAGGTGAGCCAGCACTCCCTTCTTTGCTCTAAGATTCGCGGCGCGAACCAGATGGCTCAGAATCTTGCTTCTCTTCTTGTCAAGAATTTCCAGGCGGCCGAGAACGCTCGAGCTGGTAACGAGATGATTCTCCAAGGACCGGACATTGTGGCTCACCAGATGGTTTTCCATGTCCGATAGCATGCCACTCAGTTCTTCTTGGAGGCCAGCCTCCTCGATAAACCAAGTTCTTAGAAGTTGAGCATCTGCCTCGCTAAGTCTCTTTGCTTCCTGTTCTTTCATTTGTCTCTCTCCCTTGGTCTACAGGCTCTTCCCCTGTAATTCTCTCGTTCCTTGTTTCTGTCAACGAACCTTGCAGGTCCTCGATTGTGGTTCGGTTTCGATTTCGCATGGCGTTTCTCACCACCATCTCTGCGATGCCCAAACCTCCGCTTTGACCTAGACTCTCTCCCATCATCTGGTCAAAGAAACCCTCATATGTTTCGGCACCCGGCCCCTCACCAAAGAGACTACCGTCGGTCATTGTCTTGCGCATCTCCTTGACGAACAAAGAGAAGAACACTCCTTCAAGCTGCAGGGCAACGTCTTTGATCTCTTTTGCAGATGCATTCTTCCCAGGGACTCTCAATCCCGCCGGACTTGACAACTGCTGAGCAAAGTTCGCCGCTGACACCGGTGTTCCCATGCCAAATTCCACTACCTGATCTCCATTTCTGCATGAAGAGCTCCAGCCGCCTTGATTTCCTCAAGCATCGAGATCAATTGACTTGGAGTCAGTTTCAGTTCATTGAGGGACGCGACCAATACTGCCACAGAAGTGCCGCCTTGCAAGACACTCAACTCGCTGGCCTGCTCACTAATAGTCAGTGTGGTTCGCGGCACGGCCGCGATCGATTGCCCCTGTGTGAAAGGTGCAGCCACAACAGGTTGAGGTGCCTCTTCGATGGTGACGTTGATGCCACCCACCGCTACTGCAACTTTCGAAATACGGACGTTTTCTCCGGCGACGATGACACCAGTCTTGCGATTGATAATGACCTTGGAAATCATGTCAACCTGCACCCGAAGATCCTGGACGTTGGCGATAAACTCCGTGAGTTTCATAGTCCATGCTTTCGGGATCTTCACTTCAATGACGCCAGCATTCTTGGCCTGAGCAGAACTTGGAAATTTTTCGTTGATCACCTTGGCCACGTTGGACGCTGTTTTCCAGTTTTGGTTCTTCAGGTGAAAACGAATGACATGACGATTGTCAAGAATCTGCATGGGCACAGTCTTTTCGACTCGTGCACCCCTGGCGATCGACGCCACAGTTGGATGATTCTGAGTAATGGTTGATCCCGATTCGCCAGCAGCCTGTACGCCCGCTGCGGAAACTGGTCCTTCAGCGATGGCATAGACCGTTTTTTGATCCTTGCCATAGAGAAGAGTCTCCATCAGTGTACCCCCATACAAGTCCTTTGCGTCTTGCATAGAAGAAACAACAACATCGAGTTTGCTATCGGGACGTTTGAACGGATCAAGACGAGCCGTCACTTGGACCACAGCAATGTTGCCAGAGCCCACTTCTTGTTGCGTTGTATTGATGCCAAACTTCTTGAACATGTTGACCGTCATGCGCCGTGCCAGAATCGACTTGTCGCCGCTTCCATTGAGACCAACAACAAGTCCGATGCCACTCACTTGGTTGTCACGCACGCCTTCGATGTCGGCAATCTCCGCGATACGAGATTGTCCCATCGCACAGGTTGTCAAGAGGAGAAACACAAAAGACACTCGAATGATAAATGACATGTTCATCTCCATTAGAAAGGCCAGACAATGTCAAGAAGCCGCGCAAACCAGCTACGATTTGTTGCGCGCTTGAGAGGACCTGTGGCTTGATACGATATGC
>JAJRYU010000050.1 GCA_024275615.1 Planctomycetota bacterium | reverse complement strand
CCAAACGATTGAAGTTGAGATCGCCGCCACCATAGAGATTCCCACACCGAGTAATAGAAATCGGTAGGCCATAGGTTTGGTGATACGAAATCGATATCAGATCGGCGCAAGACTTGGAAACGTCATAGGGGAAACGTCCCTGAAGAGGCGCATCTTCTTGGTATGGCAATTTCTCGTGTTCGCCGTAAGCCTTGTCACTGGATGCGACGATGATCCGTTCCACGAGCCCAGCAGTACGGCGGCAAGACTCCAGAATATTCCACGTGCCCCGAATATTCGACTCAAACGTCGAGATCGGCGAGCGGCTGGCAGTACCAACGATAGTCTGGGCACCAAGATGGAAGACCGTGTCGATTTCATGCTCGTTGATTACCCGAGTTAGGAATTCGAGGTCTTGCAAGTCTCCAGTTACGCAAGTGCATCGGCCGAGATGTCCGGTGACAACAAGTGCGCTGGCGGGGACCCAATCACGCACCAGGCAAACCGGTGTCGCCCCTCGAGCCAAGAGTTCAGCAACGAGTGCGGAACCGAGGAGCCCCGTGGCGCCGGTGACGAAAACCGATCGATCATTCCAGAAACTCATGCCCAGACCTTCCATGGTGCCGCCCCTTCATCCCACATCCGGTTGAGAGCGAGGGCCTCCTTGTAGGTATCCATCGAATACCAGAATCCGTCGTGACTGAAGAGAGCCAGTTCTGCGGTCGCAGCCAATTGCTCAAGAGGGTCTGTCTCCAACACACAACTAACGTCATCGGTCAAGTGATCAAAGATGTTCCGGTTCATGACGAAGAAACCGCCGCTGGTCTGGTCGGTCATCAATGGTTTTTCTTGCCAGTAATCGACAATGCCATCAGCAGCGCGAACAACGCCAAAACGCGACCTGGGATGAAAGCCCGTCAAGGTCGCGGTCTTGCCCTTATCGTGGTGAAATCTCACCAACTCATCTAAGTCAATGTCGGATAGGCCGTCGCAGTAGTTGCAAAGAAAAGTGTCTGTGTCGATGTACTTTTTTGCTCGAGATAGCCTTGCACCTGTCTGAGAGATCGCTCCCGTCTCAGCGAAGGTGATTTCCCAATCTTCAACATTGTCACCGTTCAAGAACTTTCGCTCACCGGTCTTCATGTTGAGGACGAAATCGAAATCATGACTGCGATAGTTCAGAAAGTAGTCCTTGATCATCTCGCCCTTGTAGCCCAGGCATAGCACAAACCGGCGATATCCATGGTGAGCATAAATCCGCATAAGATGCCAGAGAATGGGACGGCCACCAATCTCGACAAGAGCTTTCGGTTTGAACTCCGTTTCTGAGCGCAAACGGGTCCCTTCACCGCCACAGAGAATCACGACTTGTTCGTTCTTTGCGATCATTCGAGAATCCTTGGCCTGGGTATGGGCACGATGAACCGACCGCCCCTGTTTCGATACTCGGATTGCTGCGCGACAATCTCGTCAGCAATGTTCCACGGTAGGATAATGACAAAATCTGGCTGTTGCCGCACTAACTCCTCAGGATCGAGAACGGGAATGTGAGTGCCTGGCAAGAGACGGCCTTGCTTCAACGGGCTCCGGTCGACCGTGAAAGAGATGTCATCCGGCCCTAACTTGCAGTAGTTGAGCAAAGTGTTGCCCTTTGCTGGAGCACCATAAGCGGCGACTGTCTTGCCTTGAGAATTGAGTTCATGCACCATGGCACACAAGGCGTCACGATTCGCTTCAACGTCATTGGCGAATTCTTTCAAGCGCCCCTCGTCTGTAAGCCCGAACTTCGCCTCAGCTTCGATTCGCCGATAGACGGACTGAGAATGGTCCGCGAGCACGTCCTGCGGTCGGGCAACATAGCGCAGCGAACCACCATGGACCGATGTGTCGTGGACACTCTCCAAAGAGAGCCCAGCCCGCTCAAAGATGGCAGCCAAGGCAGTAACCGATAGGTAACCAAGATGCTCGTGGTAGATAGTGTCGTATTCGAGATTCTCGATGAGGCGCCAAAGTTGTGGTGCTTCAACGACGACATGTCCTTGGGGTTCCACGAGGCTTCGCATGCCACTAAGAAAACCGAATGTATCATCGACATGAGCAAGCACGTTGTTTGCGCAACACACGGCCGCTGGTCCGTGCTGCTCTTTGATACGAATCGCCTCATCAGCCCCGAAGAAAACTGACTCCGTCGGGATCCCGGCATCGCGCGCAATGTCGGCAATGTTCCTTGCTGGCTCGATACCAAGAACTCGGCAACCCAGATTTCGAAACTCCTTGAGCAGGCTGCCATCATTGCTCGCCACGTCGACGACCAAGCCAGAATTCCGATCCAACTTCGATGTGGCCACGACAAACTGAGCATATTCAGCAAAATGCACGCGCATCGTGTCCGACATCCCCGTGAGATAGAGGTAGTGGCCGAAAAGATGCTCAGGGTCGACGACGTCCAAGAGTTGGACAAGACCACAACTTGAGCAGAGATAGACTTCCAGCGGAAAGGTCATTTCCGAGGCAATTTCGTCTGCGGACGCTAGCAATGCGTTTGCGCAGGGCTGTTTGCCAAGATCGAGAACCAATTCCAGATCCTGGGAACAACAACCTCGACAATCTGATCGTCTGCGACAAAGTTCAGACGCCCTGTCATTCATGCTCTTTCTTCCTCAAATCGAATGGCCATTTTGAGCCCTCCAGCCATGTCTGCTGATAGGGGTGCTCCCAACATCGCACAGCAACGCTCAACATTCACTGGCTCATGTTGCATTTCATCGGCATATCGCGGGACGACACCGAAGTTTAGATGCTCCTGGGGAAGGTTCAATATTTGAGCTGCTGTGAGAATAAATTCACGCACACTAGACAACTTCCCCGTAGCCAAATTGACAGTGCCGAATTCGAGATTGGGAAGCGCAGCGAGAGCGACAAGGGCCGTCGCGACTTGATCGACGTCAGCAAAGTCTCTGAGCTGCATTCCATCACTGAGATCGACTGCCCCTCCGTGTATGCTTGCCCGCTTCAATGTTGGCAGCAGCCGCCCTGTGTGTTCACCCGGGCCATAGACAGTGAACAACCGAGCAACGACAGTATCCAATCCCTGCTCTCGTGCTTGACGAACAGAGGCAGTTCCAGCCAGTTTTGTCCTGCCATAAAGGCTTGTGGGCGCAAGGCCTGTTGAGATTTCGGCGAGGTCCGTGGCAAGCTCGCCATACTCAAGCGCTGAACCGACATGAATCAACCTGGGCCCGCCTGATGAACTCATGTTGCAAAGACACTCAGCTAGAAAACCCGGGAAATCGCTATTCAAAGCCTTGGCCAGCGACTCGTTCTTCTCGCTGCGGTCAATTCCATAGCCAACAAGGTTAAAGACAAGGTCGGGCTTGATGGCCTCAAGAGCCGTCCGAACGGACTGTTCCTCAGTCACGTCCAAGTGGCAATCCGGGCCTTTTAGCTGCCACCGGGCACGAATCTCCGAAAATGACGCCCGGTCGCGCACCGCTAAAACGGGTTCAACTCCAATCTGGGCAAGCTTGCGGGCGACAGACCGGCCGATGAAACCAGAAGCTCCTAAGACCAGGATCTTCTTGTCGTCAAAAAACTGTAGTGTGGGTAAGGAAATCATCGGGTCCAGGATACTCGGAAAAGCCGAGTAAAGGGAATGAACAACTTTGGTTTGAGGCTAAAATCAATGAGACCTTTTTCTCGAGCAACTCGTATCTTCTTGATTTGCTGGGTGGTCTTTGCGGCCCACTTTGCGACGAACGTCGTCCGCGAACACTATCCGGCCTTTAGCCTGCTCGAAGATGGAGACCTCAAGCTCGACGAATACGAAGGATTTCATGCCGACATATTTGAGCATACGGATGGTCATCACTACATCGGCAACCAAATCACTGGGTCTTTACCCGCGGTCCCGGCTTTAGCACTCTTCGATCCCCTACTCGACTATCTCGAGCGAAAAAGCATCGCTAGGATCAAGGCCGGCAGCCTCAAGAAAGCAGAATACAAGAGCGAATACAAAAATCGCCGAGCCTTCATGGAAAAAGTGAAAGCAAAAGGGCTAGACCTTAGATTCGCTGGCGCTACAGTCGTCACGAGTTTTTTCTGCATGGCACCTATTTGCGCCCTCTTCGTTGCCTTCTTCTTTTGCGTCCTCATTCGCCGTGGCGTGACTGAAAAGCGCGCTACTTCCTTAGCATTCCTCTTCGCTTTCGCGACACCAATCTTCTATCGATCGGCCTACCTCAATCACAATGTCTTCCTCATGATCACGGTCTTCTTGTCATTCTGGCTGATCTGGTCGGAAGACCCAGACAACAAGACACTGGCGTGGAGACGATTCGGGGCCGGTTTCTGCGCTGGCCTTTCCATCGCCTTGGATTATGCCGGAGTTGTGCCGTTGCTTGTCTTCTACGGCTATCTCATCCGAGTACGCTGGGTCCGAGTCGGTCTCTTCCAAGCCTGGAAAGAGTCTCTCCTTTTTGTCGTCGGTTCCATTCCACCCGTGGTGTTCTTGTGTTGGACTCAATGGGTGATGTACGGCCACCCTTTCCTTCCTGGCCAGAAGCACATGCGAGCTGTCACGTTCACGGATCGAGGTTACGTTGGTTTCTCTTGGCCGACTTGGGAGGTCTTTCGTGAGAACCTCGTCTCGCCAAACTACGGTTTGCTCACCTTCGCACCGATCTTGCTGCTAGCGCTTGTGCCTGGCGTAATCTATCGGCGCAGTCCCTTGCTTGTTTCGCGGACCCAACGCTTCGGTTTTCATGCATTCACGGCTTTATTCCTGATCTTCTGCGCTTGTAATCAATACTCGTTGATGCAATTCAACACCGGCTTCCGCTATCTCCTGCCTCTCGTGCCATTCCTATTCTTGTTGGCAGCGGAGCATTTGGCGCGAATGCCAGGAGTCATACTGTGGCTCATTGGAATTCCGTGTATTATCCATACTTGGGTATTGAGCATGGTCCGTTACACAAAGCTCAACCTGAATTCTGGTGCCGCGACGATCCCGGAGTGTTGGCGCCGTATTCTTGAAGATGGTCTACAACTGCCCAGTATTTCGGTGTTGCGACAGATCACACCAAACGCTTCGAGCTTCGTGCATTGGCGCATCTGGCCCTTCGCGACCTTTCTTTTGGTTGGCATAATCTGCGTCGCAATCTGGAATCTTGGTCCCCGTTCGTCGAGAACCTCAACTGTGCATACGGATAGGTAATTACCCAAGGATGCAAGTGTGGAGAAATCTGGCCGAAGCTGATATCTTAGCACCCTTCATAGTCGTTTGAGAGCAAGAGTGAAAACAGGTCCTTTGGTCGAGTTAGTCATACCCACCCTGAACGAGGCCCATACCCTCGAGCGCAGCGTAGAGACTATTCGCCTCTACCTTCGTGAGACATTCCCCTATCCAGCCCGAGTCTTGGTGGCAGACAACGGTTCAACTGACGGGACAGGCGAACTTGCTGAGCAACTGGCTGAAAAATACGACGACGTGAGATGCCTGAAGTTGAGCCAAAGAGGACGCGGGCGAGCTCTTCGTGAAGCTTGGAGCCGAAGTGATGCAGATATCGTGGCGTACACCGATGTCGACATCTCGACGGAACTACCGGCTCTTGAGAAAATCTGTCGTGCTATCCACGAAGAAGGTTTTCACTTGGGGACAGGTTCAAGATTGTTGCGGGAATCACGTGTAACACGAGGACCAAAGCGCGAGTTCATATCTCGTAGTTACAATCTCCTTATCAAACTCGTTCTGGGGACAAGATTCAGCGACGCTCAATGTGGTTTTAAGGCTGTCTCTCGTGAGGTCGCCGACCAGATCATTCCACAAATCGAAGATAACGGCTGGTTCTTCGACACCGAGCTCCTCGTGCTTGCAGAAAAGCAGGGATTCAGAATTAAGGATGTCCCCGTCCAGTGGATTGATGATGATGATAGCCGAGTCAAGATTTTCTCTACGGCTTGGGATGACATCATGGGGATCATCCGAGTTCGACGCTTCTTGTGGAGCAAGCGTTACAATCGTGAGCGCGTTTCACCCTCTCCATGCACGACCACGGCTTGACCTAACCATCCGACAACCACGGGCTCAATCCTCAATCTCGGATTCGCTGATTCCGTCGTCCGTGTCGTCAGAATTCTCAAGGGATGGAATAGGAGCGTCCATGATCGACCAAGCGTTGCGTCCAGCTTCTTTGGCTTTGTAGAGGGACTGATCTGCCCGCTCAATAAGCTCTTCCAGATCCGTGTCGCCAAGTCGAAAAACAGCGCCGCCGATGCATATCGAGATACGTTTCTTGGCCGCACCTAAGTCTAGTGGCATATCGAAAGCGGCACGCAATCGTTCGCCGATGATCTCCGCTTCGCTCAAGTCGCAGTCCGGCAAGACAACAAGAAATTCATCTCCACCGTAACGCCCCACGGCATCATAGACTCGGACATTGCGTCGCAATCGGTTAGCCGCTTGCTTGATAACCGAGTCCCCCACCGGATGGCCATAATGGTCGTTTACTTCTTTGAAGTGATCCATGTCGACCAAGAAAATGGCGAGAGCGTGTCCGACACGTCGAGCACGATTGAGTTCCTTGGCAGCAAGAGTCAAGATTGCCGCTCGATTCAAACCGTGAGTGAGCGGGTCATGGGTGGCACGAAAGCGCAACGAAGCCACCTTTTCCTTAGCTCGGTTGCTTCTTTCCATCAGCAACAAAGTGACGCAGCAAAGCACCAAGGCGCCGGCGACAAGAAAGGTGAGGACGTTACTCTGCCTATCGAGCTGCGCTCGCGCTGCGAGTTCGGTCTTTCGAAAGTCCCTTTGCATCAACTCCAGAGAATTGAGAAGCCCCTGTGCTCTGCGATCTTTCCTGCCCTTCATTATAGCGATGGCAGCTATGGCCGCTTCTGCCTCTTTCTGGCAAGCCTTGGAGCAGTCACTCGCGTTTTCGCCATTGGTAGCAAGGCGGCCCAGGTCAGCCTCCAGCTTATCGAGGTGAAAATTGACGTCCTCTTCTGCATTGTTCGCCATGAGGATTTCTGTGATCTGGCGGCGACGCTGCGAAATCTGCGCATGCCAAGAAGCTTGTAAGCTAGCGTGCTCACGAAGCGGGCTAAGTTTGAGCACGGCTATGACAGAGATGACAGCGAACAAGACGATACTAAGAACAACAACAACCCGAGCGATCAGGATTCCCTTGGGGAGCGGCAGGTTCTCAGGCAACCGTGCGCGAATCTCCTGCCACGCTTGGCCAGCTCGGTTCTTACGCGCGAAGAAACCAGTTGTCGTCGAATCGGCGAGATCGTCACTGTCTAAGAAATCTGGCTCTTTCGCCATGATGTGTCGCCCCTCGTCGAAAATACTCATAAGCATTGAGTTTAGTTTTGTCGGGGGTCAACGCCGTCGAATCTTGGCTCGACCGTGAGTTTTTGCCCTGCCATCAACAAAAATCGCTGGTTTTCCCGGGAATGCCATCATCACTCGGGCGTTCGCCGCGACGCCAAGATCACGAACAAAAATAGGATTGTCAGCACTGAGGGGAAACTGATTGAGCAAGAAAGCGCAACCGTAGTCAACCTCAGAGGGGGTGGAAACGAAAACGACAGGGGAAAGCGTGTTGCTCGCCGCTGGCACGCTAAAGTCACCGGCCTCTAGCATGTCGCGATAGTCGCTGTGGAACCCTCGATAGTCGTGATAGCGCCCGACAATGCGCCAGGAGACGAACACGCCGAGACTGGCAATGAGAAGGACTGCTGCCACAACAAAGACACGTCCATATGCGGCTGTGTCAGATGCCGCCAGCTTTCTTACGAGATGGCCTGCTCCCCGGGCAGAAAGCCAAGCAACGGGCACAAGCATGGAAAACCAATAGCGCGGCCCGAAGTCCGGCCCACCACTGAACCAATAAAGATTGTAGGCCGCTCCAAGAACAACGATGCTGGTTAGGGCCAGACGATCGAGAGAGCTCGTTTTCTTCGACAAGAAAAAGAACAGGCCAATCAAGAACAGCGAGCCGGTTGTCCAGCCAAAGAGTTCAACGTTCAAATTCGCGATATTCTGGTTGCTGTTGAGCAGAACATCGCGCCAACCATGACCGGGGATTGGATCAAGGAGCCCCCATTTCGTCGGTGGGTTTCCAACCTCAGGACCAAACCCCAATCGGTTCGTGCTGCCTGGCCAAATCTTGGCGATATAGGTATTCGTTGGTGTCGACAGATACTCGCCAGTTAGTTCGTGGTTGAACACCAGCAAGACGCCAGCCACAAGTATCGCCCCGAGACTAAAGCTAAGTGGCCCGACAATTCGGTACTTAGTTAGACGCCAAGACTTGAGCAACAGAAAAACACCAGCGGCACCACCAAGGAGGAGACCATCCAAAGGTCGAATCAGAAAAACCATACCGAAACAAAGGCCAGCGGCGAATGCCCTGTCACTCCGTCGGTGTTTCTGCGCGCCACCGACTAGTAAGAATCCAGACACAAAGAAAAACATGGTTGCCATGTGTGTCATATGAGAAGCGCCAAGAAACAGAAACCAAGGTGAAACGGCGATCAGTATGGCCACAAGATTCGCCCAGGCGCGGGAACTTAGACTGGCGATCCACTTGTGCGTCAAAAACAAAGTTGCTGCGGATAGAACGGGGTTTACTAACCACGGCAGGCCAAGGGATTCGCCGATAGCGAGAATCATGGGCCAACCTGGGTTTGTGATGCTAAATGTCAAGCCGTCTTGATGATCAATCAAGTAGAGGCGAAACGACTCGGAAGCTGGAAATTCAGGGAGAGCAAAAGCCCCCTCAAGGAGGCAGCGAGCCTGGAATAGATAGGCAAGGCCATCGGGTATGTGTGGCATGCGATCAAAAGGCCAATAGGCAATAATACTGGTGACGGCCAAGACAAAAAGCGCCAAGAACATGGGCAACCGTTTGTCCCAACAGCCTGGCGTCGTCGACCAGGGCAGGGAGATGCGTTGGCTAACTTTCTCGGTAAGGGCCTGAGCCGATTGGGAGCTCAGGGTGACATAGATCAAGAGAAGATTGCCTACAGCTGACAGGGCCATGATGAGAGACGCCAACATCTGCGCCGAAAAGTAGAGTCGAGGCCTCGTCTCCTGCATCCGCGGATAGAACAGAGTGAAATGCGCCCCTCCCATCAGGAGTAACGAGCTGCCAATAAGAACGGCCTTGGGAGAACGAACTTGCCTCCAAACCCCTGCCAAGGTCAAACGGTTCTTCCACAGACCAACGGCGACCGCAACGGCCTGCGCTGCAATCAAACCAAGGGCCAACTGATTGCCCCAGCTTCGAAATTTGTGTGGGCGAATCCAGAATTCGTTGAGCCAAAGTGGCTGAGTCAATGCCAGCCATCCAGCAGTGCCTAGGAGAAAAAGGGTACACCAAGAAGTAGCAGATCCTCCCCACTCCCTTCGGTGAGCCAAAGGAAGCACGGCAAAACCGGCGACGGCTAACCACCAGCCATCGAGAGTCAGCCCACCTCCAGGGACGAGATGCGTCGGGACGAAGAATGATCCGATCAAGATCACTCCGGCGAACACGTAGGCGAGACGATTCACATTCATGAAAAATCGACCTCCGCGATGCGGGACGCGTTGGCCATCAGCGTGAACGTCAAGTTCTTGGCCGGCAGCGCCGGCAGTCCGCTACCATCGACAAACCAGAGGTTGTCAAAAACCCGACTGCGACCGTGAGAGTCCAAAGTCCAGGGTCCTCCCTTGTTCTTCATTGGCAATGTTCCAGCATAGTGAACACTAGCTCCCATAGGTCGAAGGTGACTCATTCCTTGAGGCGCAAGGCAGCCCAAGCGACGGAGGACTCGTCTAAATATTTTCGACACTCGTGCGACTCTCTGTGGTTCACTTGCATCCGGCTCATAATGAATGACCAGGCGATCCTTGCCTCTTGCGGTTTCCAAGGTAATCGCATTTGCGGCGCGCGGCGAATCGGAGAAGTTGATATTGACAAGCCCCAAAGCCGTGTGCATCTCACGAAAGAAGCGCAATGAAGTCGCGAGTGAAAACGGCAGACTTTGGACCACTGGATGGATAAGAGCGCTCTTCAAAGTTGTCACAAGTCCATGCACATAGTCCATGGGACCGCCCAAATCGAGCCCCATGGCCAATTGATGGTATTGATAGCTCTCAACGTCCCATTTCTTGCCGAGCATGCTGAAATTGACGAAAGGCATGAGCACTTGTCTGTTGTCCATCAATCCGGTGAGCTGAGGAATCGCTTCGCCATCAAGGTGAATCGACTTCAAGAAGATGCGCGCACTCTCCAAGGTCCCAGCGGCGAGTACGAGCTTCTCACAAGCGACACGGAATTCTGCGCCACCAGCAGTCTCGTGGGCGACGACATGGGAAACTCGCGCATCCTCAATTTGGAAATATTTGACCTTGAGGCCTGGTTGATAGTGAAAATTCTCGTGCTGCAACAGCTCGTTGAGTGTCCAACTCGGTGTGTAGATCGAACCCGTTGGACATCCCCACAAGCAGCGATCCAATTGCCGACAACCTTGACGTTGGCCTCGGTCTTGAGCAAGAACCGCCAAGCGCGCCCGTCCCATGACAAACGAATCGGCGGCGAGCTTCACTTTCTTCTTTTGGTACCTCTCCAATAGGCGCAAGGCGTGGGCATCTAGGTCTACCGGTTCACCAATGCCACCGTGAAAAGGCATGACTTGGGATAAGTCATCGCGAGAACCGGAAATACCGACATGGTCTGACACATCGCTGTAGTGTTTTTCTATGTCGGCGTAACCAAAAGGAAAATCCGCGAGTTCACCATCGTTGAAGGGATAGGATCCCCCAGTCCAAGCTTCCGCCAATCCACCCTTGGCGAAGGAAAAAAGAGGTGCGAAGCCAGTGCTACGCACAACTTGAGGCTGAGGGTCTTCAAAGACGAATTCCTTACTCGGCGGAAAACCATAATACTCATCATCGTTCTCCGGCAAGATCAAGGCGCTGTTGCCCTGTCCCAAGAAATAGTCCATGGGATCAGCAAGCTGGTCCTTCAGCTCGATGAAGTTGGCCTCGGGCAAAACCGGCGTTGGTTTGGAGATGCCAACATCAAGCATGTGGACGCGCCGCCCAGCTGCTAAAGCTCGTCTGGCAAAATGAACACCACTGGCGCCAGACCCGACAACCAAGACATCAGTCTTCACGAGCGTCCTCCCAGCAAATGAAATGGCAGGAACATCGGAATGCTAAGGAGCACAGCGAGGGCTTCTTTGCTACCCCACAGACAAAATCGCAGCCATGCGCTCAAAGGTCCTGAAGCACGAGCCGTGTCAATCCGGCGGGCGGCTTGTCCGTCGCACTCAAGAAAAGCCAGTACTGCCACTTCACGTCTGCGGATCAGAGCTTGGCGAGAAAACCTCCCGGCGTAGGCAGAAGCCAAACAAGCGAGCAACGGACCAGAACGATAGGCGCGAATCAAGGCACGATCGAGCACACTCTTGGCCTCTGCTTCTT
>JAJRYU010000652.1 GCA_024275615.1 Planctomycetota bacterium | reverse complement strand
GATGACGGCGCTTATCGTCATGGTGGTATCAGTCATCAGCCTTCTTCCAGAGCTGAGCGTCGGGTGCGCGCAAGTTGTCTGAGTCCGTCGCAGCGGGCTTCAAGAGTCTCAATATCAATATCGACGTCGGCCCCTTGGTTCTTGCTATCAGCAATCAGTGCCATGAGTTCTTCAATCGTGGATTGAAGATGCTCAATGGCTTCATGAGCTCTTTCACGCCTTAGTTTTCGTCTTTGGCCGTCCTCATCGCCGATCACCGGGCTATCCTGGGAGAGCAATTCAGAGACTGTAATTTGAACAGTTGAGCCCACGATCACGGAAATCGGGGCACCGGGAATGCGTCCCAAGCCAATGTTGAGAGCATTGGCGACCGCTTCCGGGGCAACAGAGATGAGACGATTGATGATTCCTGAGAAAAACGCTGCAGAATGAGTGATGCCACTTTCTGCCAAGACACGAGCGCGCCCTCGGATTTGACTGTTGTCCAAGTCAGTGGACGAGTTGCGATTGAGAATGTCGGCAGCTTCTTCAACCAGGTCTAGCATCGCTTGGACTTGCTCGTCGTTGATTGCAAGTGCCCGTCCAGCTTCTTCGAGAGCCTGCTCCTCAGCTTCTGTCAGGATGCCATCCGCCAAAGCGATGTCGACGAGACTCATCATCGTCCCATGACGGAGTTCATCGCGGCAATCGGCCAAGACAACAAGACACTCGGCAAAGTCCGGGGGGCTCACACGGTAGCTGCGAATCTTTTCCAAGGAATCGTCATTCATGTCAGTGACATCAAGCATGGATTGAATCACGACCATTTCTTCAGCGTCGAATGAACCATCGGCAGCGGCAATGGCAAAGAGGAGGCCGTAGAAGGCGACACGCTCTTGGTCCGGTATGGCGCTGAAATCGATGGCGTGGGACATGAGGGGTCTCCATTGTGGTTCAAGGGGAGTATAGCCCAATACGCCGGGCTTTCGAGGGGCAATCTCCGGTCCTCTTCTAGCGAATCGCGTGTAAACCCCAGTGACTTCTTGGCAACATGGGCCGATGAAGCCCCTGTCGCAAAATCCCAGACTCATTTGCATGTTTCATGCCTTGCAAATGAGCCTTTTCCCCATGGCGATTATTTCCGTGTTCTACACGAGAGACATCGGCATGAGTGTCCAGGAGATCATGTGGCTCCAGGGTAGCTTCGGTCTAGCGATGCTCCTCCTTGAATTCCCTTCCGGCTACCTTGCCGATCGTATCGGCTACAAACGTAGCTTGCTTATCGCTTGTTTTACGCAAGTCGTTGGTTGGGGCCTCTATGCCATAGCCAACACTTTCTTTCAGGTTGTCGTGGCAGAGTTAGTTCTTGGCGGCGGGCTGGCCTTGGTTTCAGGGACTGACGTGGCCTTGCTCTATGAATCCCTCAAGGAGACTGACCAAGAAGAGCACTATGCCAAGTGGTCGGGGCGGATGAAGTTCTGGGGACAATTGGGAGAAGGGAGCGCAGCGATTGTTGCTGGTTTTCTCTATGCATTTGCCAATCGCTCGCCGTTTTTCGTCGAGATGGTCGTTTGGGGCGTGGCCTTGTTCGTGGCGGCCCGCCTTGTCGAACCCAGTCGCCATCGCCCACCGACAACGGACAACTGGGCCCAGATCAAGAACATGCTGAAGCATGTGCTGAAAGACAGTCCGCCACTGAGGGCACTCTTCTACACCATCATCGTCTTGGGAATGGCCTCTTTCATTCCCGTCTGGACCATTCAGCTCTACGCCTTGGAAAGCGGTCTTGAGGAATCGTGGCTCGGTCCCCTGTGGGCGGTTGCCAATTACATGGTCGCTTTTGGCGCTCTTTTCAGCCATCGGCTGAGCAAGCGGTGGGGTGCGAAACGACTCCTCCTTGTCTGCCTATTTCTCGTCATGGCTGGTTATGTTGGTCTGGGTTTGACTCATGCCTTATTCGGATTTGCGTTCTACTACGCCCTGACTTTGATGCGAGGCATGTTTGGTCCTGTACTCCAACACGAAGAACAGCGCCTCATCACGTCGGCGGATCGTGCTGGGTTCCTTTCGCTCAGGAGTCTGTTCTTTCGCGGGTCTTTCTTGGTGATCGCGCCTTTCATTGGCCTTCTCATCGACGGCAACGGCCAGCATCCCGTCATGCTCGGTCTGGGTCTTCTGTTTGGTATTCTGATCACGATTGGTGTCATGAAGCTAACCAAGAACCGGGTGATTTGTTGAGCTTTGCCCGAGCACGTCTTTCTTCAAATCACGGGTCCGGAACTCCAGCTTGTTAACCACGTCTTTTGGTCAGCGGAAAGGGAGGGTGCACTGCCGACCGAGGGCCAAGAAGTCGACCAATTGCGAATTATCCAGCCTTGAGCGCGCTTCGCCATCGAGAAACTCCAAACGCACTCTTCATTGATCGCGCTGATACCATCTTCCGCTCGAGAATGAATGATGCCGCGCATGCGGACGTTGGCAAGGTCACCCTGTTGGCACCAGCTTTCCAAGGCTCTAGCGTAGCTCCAGTCGAAAAGAGCATGATAATGCTCGGCCAAGTAGGCTTCATGTTCTGCTGCACTCATTTCGAAATTTGCAATAACACGCGCCAATGTCACGAAGTCGTCGCTGAGCCCCGATTCGAAGAAGAGCCGCAGAGTGGATTCCATCTCCGGAGGCAGTTCCGAAGGCTCGACCTCGTAGGCTGATTCTGAGGGGGGCGTGTATTTTGGAGCAGGGTTTTTGCTTACCGGATTCGTTATGACCCCGTCGTTGGCCTTGATGTCAATCTCACCGTCTTCATCGGCAAGAACAAGATCTTCGCAGCCGATCAGAAGATGCAGATCAATGGGCTGAGGTTCAAGGCGCCAAGACTCGATGCGCAGATTCAAGTGCAGAGGAGCAGATATGAGTGTGTCCAAATCGCCGTCCAACGAGGTGAACTTGGAGGCGAGTAGAACGTCTTGCGTGTATTCCTTGCTCACCTCGCGCAATCGAGCGGAGATTTCGTTTGTGGCTTCAAACTCAGTTATTGACGACAGCAGGAATTCATCGTCGAGAATGAGCTCGCGGGGCAATACATCCGGATCCAAGCTCTCATGAGCGAGGAGAAAGGCACTGAGGCCGCTACACTCAAACATGACGATTCTACCTGGACCAGCCAAGGTGATCGTCAGAGTTTTCTCATCCTCTCGTGCAATCTCAGCCAGGAAGAGGTCTTCTTGTGCGGCTTCGAGTTTTTCTCCGCAGAATCGACGAGTCATCGGTCTTGCCTCCCAGGATCTTTCATCACCGCGCGGTTTTTTTGATCACGACCTCGTGAATGAGTTCAGCCATGGTAGCAAAGTTGCCATGCAACTTGCCAACCTTCACAGGCAGGCAAGAGAGGATGGGTGGGGTTGGGTGTCATTCAACGCTGCGGCACGAGGTCAATGCGGACTTGCATATTCTTTTCGCCGGGCGTGAATTCGAATCTGGCTTCTCTTGCTTCCATCCCTTCACCGTGGGAAACAACCATTTCCCAGATGCCGTCGTAGATGTAGCCGCCAAAGGTGAAGTATCCTTGCTTGTTGCTGGTGATGGCAGCTACTTGTACCTGCACATCGGCTGCTTGAGTGAGGGCATGGACACGAGAATCACCATTTTGCCGCTTGGATTGGTAGGGAAAAGGGTTGCGCAAGATCAAGATGGAGGCACCCGCGACCGGACGCTTGAGTTCGTTCAACACGCGCCCGCGACAGATAAGGCCGCGGCGGCTCAGTTTGAAAACTCCAGCATCGCTCACTGTCGCGGGGGAGGGCGCCTTGATCAGAGCAGCGGCGGAGGGAGGCAGTTCCAAGGGGTTTTTTCTAAGGGCGACAATGCGCATTTCGACTTTTTCGTAGCGGACAAATTCCACAGGGACGCGGATTTCAAAGCGCCCGTCTTTGTCGGTTTTCACTCTTTGCCTCTTGACGGCCGCGCCCTCTGCGCCGACACCGGGAATGGCCATGGCGATATCGATTTTCTCCAGTGCAAAGGCATTGCCTTCGCTATCTTGGATGAGTCCAGTGAAAATCGGACGCTCCGGCCCTAGGGGAACGGCAATGGTGCGAATTTGTCTTGCCTGCGTTGGCCCATTCACCACCATCTCGACGGCATCGTGGCTCTTGTTTATTGGCATGACGGTAATGTCAAAGGTCGAAAACAATCCGACATGAGGCAAGACGACCACACCTCTGTTTGCCATGAAAGGCACGCTGCCCGCGGAAATCGATTGCAATTTGGGATCAAAGTCTATGGGTTTGTTGCTGTTTGATGGGCCTTTTTCTCTTTGTCCCGAGTAGGAGCCAATCCAAACGACGCAGGCATCTTCATAGAGAGAACCATCATCTTGGTACAATACCAATTTGATAGCGCCCGTGGCGGGCAATTCGAGGGGGCGGCATTGCGGCCCTTCAGAGGTGATGTTGACTTCGACTACTTGTTCCAAGAGAGCGCGCGTGATGCCACTAGCGTCGTTGAGTGTGTCAGTATTCCTCTGAGCATTGAGTTCATCGAAGAGTGTCTGAGGGATGAGGGGTGGGAAATAAAAACTCGCTTTGATTCCGCCCTTGCTCAATTGAGCAGCCAATGGTCCGTCCCAACCATCATCACTTGCGAACTTGCTGCTCTTTTGTCCCAAACTGCGGCGCGCGAATGCGATGCCACTTGGACCATAAGTGGTGCCAGTCCAGATGAGAATGCGCCGAGGAGCGCGTCCCTTGGTTGCCAAGTTGGCCTCGAAGTTGTCGCGCCACAAGGCGACGGGTACTCCTCTGACTCCACGGCCCTTGGCGTCGATGACTTGGATCTTGACTGCCGGATCAGTCTTAATCTTGAGCTCGTTCTTTTTGGTCATGACATCATAGAACGACTTGATATAGAGCTCGCCGTACTTGCCCTTGTGTTCACATATGACCAAGGCAGAGCCAATAAAGCTCTGAATGCGAACGTCTCCCCAGTGGTCTGCTTTGAGTCGGCGGCCACTACGTCGTACCACATCTTCGCGGCGCCATTTCCAGTCGATTTCGCTCGCGGCTTTTTGAGGCATGAACAAGACAACAGCACCGGAAACGCCGGTCCCGGATTCCTCGTCTACGACACGAAATGTCGCCCCGTAACCCCCATGAAGATGGGAGCGCCCATCGACTTTTGTGCCCAGTTTCGTCGGCAGGCCCTTTAGTTCTCGAAGCTTCTGGTCAGCGATCTCTTGGGCGCGGTCGGGGACTTTGCCCTCATTTAGATCATCGAGGCTTACTTCTTGGCTGTCTTCGATCTCAATGCCATCGTTATCATTCCATGAAATGAACCCCACAAGGGCTAAAATCAATGTGGCAACGGTTGCTAAGGCAATGAACTCTTTTCGACTCGTTCGAGCTGCGATCATGGAATCTCTTCTCCTGACCCTGTATCGTCCAGATTCGCCGCCGACTTGGGTACGATTGCAAGAAAACTCATGTCGCCGCCAGATGGCCCATCAAGGAACACATTGGACGCTGAAAATGGGAGCCCGATCGATGTATAGAGAAAAATGTTTGTCTTGCCTTCTGGTTGTCGCTCTTGGAGTGGTGGTTCTACCCTTGGGTGCCCAAGAAAAAACTCGTCTCAGGAGCAAGGCAAGCTCCGAATCTGTGCGGGCGACCCTCAATCGTTTGCTTTTCCTATCACCACAAAAGCGCTGGGCGAAAATTGGCACACGGGAGCTACTCATACCATTGTCGCAGGCTGACGCAGAATTGGCTCATCAGCGCCTTTGGGCTCAATACGTGAAAGAATCGAGAGCAAAGTTGAAGTCGGAATGGGATAAGAAGGTCATTCAACTCGGCAAGAGGAAGATGAAGTTTGAATTCCGCCTCTTCGGCAAGAAACCCAAGAACGGTTGGGACTTCTATATCTCGCTTCACGGCGGCGGAGCGACAACGCCTGAGGTGAATGACTCCCAATGGCGCAATCAGATCAGACTTTATTCACCCAAGCAAGGTCTCTATCTGGCACCCCGGGCACCGACGGATTCATGGAACATGTGGCACCAAGCCCACATCGACGAATTCTTGGATCGACTCATCGAAGGGGCGATCATTCACATGGGAGTCAATCCCAATCGTGTCTATATCATGGGGTATTCAGCGGGAGGTGATGGTGTTTATCAACTCGCTCCAAGGATGGCAGATCGTTGGGCGGCAGCGGCAATGATGGCAGGGCATCCCAATGAAACATCCCCTCTCGGGTTGCGAAACATTGGCTTCATTCTCCAAGTCGGAGCCTTGGATAGCGCTTTCAAACGCAATCAAGTTGCTAACGAATGGCGGCTCAAGCTTGCCGCATTGCGTACTCAAGATCCTCAAGGTTATCCCCACGAAGTCAGAGTCCACCCTGGGCTGGGACATTGGATGAAGAGACAAGACGCGATCGCGCTTGGTTGGATGGCCAAGTTCACCAGAAACCCATATCCCCACAAAGTCGTGTGGAAGCAGGACGATGTCATACATGAGCAATTCTACTGGTTAGTGGTGCCCCTTCATGAGGCAAAATCACGGGCCGAGATTACTGCCGAAATTAAGGGACAAGAAATCACGCTCTCATCCGTGTCTGGCATCAAGAAGGTTGTCCTTCTGCTCAACGATGAGATGCTAGATTTAGAAAAGAACGTCGTTGTTGTGTTGCAGGGCAAGAAGATATTCGCGGGGCGGCTATTCCGGACTTTGTCGAGCGTCTTACGTTCTCGGCACAACCGTCACGATCCTCTTGTGGCCTACACCGCCGATTTGACACTGGAATTGAACTAACTCTTCGAAAGAGCATCGAAGGACAGCTCAGCGATTTTACCTTTTGCTTACAAACGGGATTCCTTCCCGAAACCCGACTTTTCCAATTCCCGAACGAATTCTTGGAACATCTCCTTGAGAATGGACGTTGCTGTCTCGGTTGCCAACTTGCTGCGAGTAAGTCGCCCTGCGGCCCCGAAGGAGTCTCCATGATCACGTTCTTGTTATTCGTTGCTGTCTGTTTCTTGGCCTACTCCAACGGCGCCAACGACAATTTCAAAGGTGTGGCCACACTTTTCGGCAGCGATACGATCGACTACAAAGGGGCGATTCGCTGGGGGACGTTTTGTACCCTTCTCGGATCCATCTGCTCGCTGTTGTTTGCTCAAGCCCTCTTGAAGTCTTTCTCTGGCAAAGGTCTTGTTCCCACTGACCTTGTCGGTTCGGAGACTTTTCTCTTGGCTGTGGCCGTAGGCGCTGGAGCGACTGTTCTTATTGCCACGTTTGCCGGGTTGCCGATTTCGACAACTCACGGTCTTGTCGGGGCTCTTGTGGGTGCTGGCATGGGAGCGAATTCAGGGGGCGTCAATTGGCAGGTCTTGACCTCGACATTCCTTGTACCTCTTCTGGTCAGCCCGCTCATCGCTCTCGTCCTTGGCGCTGCCGTCTATTCAGTTGGACGATGGATCCGTGTCAGGACTGGAATTACCAAGGAATGGTGTATCTGCGTGGGATGCGAGGAAAAAGTCGTTCCGGTTCCTCTTCCCGTTGCGATGTTCGCCGCCGAACAAACAAGGCCAGAGCTTGCCGTTCACTTGGGCGAAGAATCGACTTGCAAACAACGCTATGTTGGCAGGTTTTTGGGGATCAACATGCAAGATCTTGTCGACCGCGCTCACTTTCTCAGCGCCGGAGTCGTGAGTTTTGCCAGGGGTCTCCATGATACTCCGAAGATCGCAGCGCTTCTTCTCGTGGTGCAAGTTCTTGACATCAAATGGGGTCTCGCCGCTGTGGCCTTGGTCATGGCGCTCGGCGGACTCATCAACGCCCGGAAGGTTGCCGAAACCATGGGGCGTGGTATTACCGACATGAATCATGGCCAAGCTGTGTCGGCCAACTTCGTTACCGGATTTTTGGTCATTGTCGCCAGTCGATTTGGTGTCCCGGTTTCCACGACACATGTCTCGGTAGGTTCTCTTCTTGGGATCGGAGTGGTGACGAAATCGGCACACTATCGGTCCATCGCCGGCATCCTCCTCGCTTGGGTTTGCACCTTGCCGCTGGCCGCTGCGATTGCGGCGATCACAATCTTCAGTCTCGGATAGATCTTGCTCCGGTGTTCATCTTGCCTGAGAATGCGTACACTCTCTCCTGCTTGGTAGGGGCTGAAGTTGCTCTGTTGCAAATATCTGAAGTGAGACGAGATGAGCAAGAACGCCGGTCACATCCTCTATGACGGCTCCTGCGGCTTTTGCAGCAAGTGGGTGAAATACTGGGAACCGACGTTCAAGAAACGTGGGTTCGAAATCGCAGCCTTGCAAGAAGAGTGGGTCCTAGACCATGTGAAACCTGCCAATGAGGCGGAATTACTTCACGATCTATTGCTCTTGTTTGCCGATGGCACGATGCTGCGTGGATCGCAGGCTTATCGCTTTGTCATGAAGAAGATCTGGTGGAGCTATCCCCTCTATGTCTTGACCTTGTTGCCCGGGTTGAGGCAGATATTCGACTGGTCCTATCGGAAATTCGCGGACAACCGTCACAAGATCTCATCAACTTGTAGAATTCAAGTCGAAGAGTTGCCCCAAGACGATTCTTCCGCCACTTGAGCGTTGCCCTTATTTTGCGCGGCTGCGAAGGCGGTCAAGAAACTCGTTCAAAGATGTCAGTCGCAACCAAGCGACACGGTCGTCATCACTGCGGACGATGTCGGCGACGCGCCAATACCTAATCATCTGTTTTAGCCGGGCAAGCGTGTTTTTGGCGAGGCAGCCCTCAGCCAGCATCATGGTGCTGTAGGTGGTCAAGAAACGAACGGCCTCCGATGTCGTCGCCTGATGGCCTGAAAAAACCCAAGGATTGGCCATGGCTGCTCTGCCAATCATGACGAATTCACAGCCCACAGAACGGCGCATGGCCTCCGCCTCGAGAATGCTGTCAACTCCACCATTGCCACAAAGGGGCAGCTTGGTCCAAGTCCGGGCCCGTTTGATGCGATCCCAGTCGACAGCGGATTCGTCGTATTTTTCTTTCTTGGTGCGGCAATGGATCGTCAGCATGCTCGCACCGGAAGCATCCACAGCTTTGACGATTTCTTCGAGTTTGCTGTCATCGTTCACGCCACAGCGGATCTTGACCGTGACTGGCAACTTCCCTCCAGCCCCATCGACGCAGGCGTCGATGATGGGCGTGATTTCAGCGGGGTAGTCAAGAAGTGCTGCGCCGACACAGCCTTTACCGGCCTTACGTGCGGGGCACCCGAAGTTGAGATCCAAGACGGGAATCCCCAGTTCAGCCACTGCCGCGGCGCAATCACGAAGGATCTCAAGTTCCTTGCCCATGAATTGGATCCCCACCGGGGCGGCATGGCGTTTTGGTCCGAGGTGATCCAAGAAATGTTGGGCTCGGGGCACAATTTGGTGGATCCGCACGAATTCCGTGAAAGCCCCACCAAGATGTTGAGGACCGTGAGTTTGCAACATCAAGTCTCTGAAGCAGGCATCTGTCACACCATCCATGGGTGCCAGGAGCCATGGGCTGGTGAAAGGAAGCAAGCTGCTTGGGCGTGGGCTCATTGGGAATACTTCTTCATTCATGTCGCTCCAGGGTATCGACAAAAGCCGTCCAATCCCCAGGTGAGTGGGCATGGCTCTTTTTTTGTCCAGAATCGGCGTTTTTTTCCGTTTCTGATCTTTGTCGATATGGAATAGAGCTGAGGGTGTGGTCCCGTGGTCAATCCTCGGAAAACGGTTCAAGGACCGCTCTTAGGACGTCGATAGCCGGATCAGGAATAAGACGCCGCCGAAAACTGAGGACGGGTACATGAACACGCGAACATTGATACGGTTTCTACTTGCTGCTCCATTTCTCTTGCTTTGCGCTTGCAGTGGCGGAGGTGGCGGGAGTGAAGACCAGGGAGCCATTGCGCTCAATTCACAGCTGGCCATCGCCTCGAATTTCAGTGGCAAAGTTGCTGGTGTCGGGAATTTTGCATTTGCCATGGTCAATGAATTTGAGCAAGGCGGCACTGATCTTAACGGTGACGGTGACTTCGCCGACAGTGTGATGTTCATGATTGACGCAACGACGGGGGCAAAGACCAATTTGGGATTCGCCGCCACGACCATTCTTGCGAGCAACGATACTCACATTGCTTGGTTAGCAGTGGAGGGGTCCCAAGGGAATCTCGATCTCAATCTCGACGGAGATCTCTCCGATCATGTCTTGATTGTCTTCGATCCGGCAGCGCCACTGGGGCCCACAAATCCCCTGAACACCGGCGTTACAGTTGAGCCGACCGGTCCGCTCCTCGGATCGGACAACTTCTTCGCCTTTGCCACCAATGAGCTGAGCGACAACACAGACTTGACCGGCGACGCCTTGCTCGCTGATGTTGTCTTACAGACTTTCAATACCGATACATCGACCACATTCAACACAGCGCTGGCGATTCTCACCTTCGATTTTCAGGCGCAATTCGGTTTCGTTTTGTTCGCTGCCGCGGAGGCCGGACTGGGAACTCCAGTCGACCTCAATGGTGACATGGACATGTCCGATTCAGTGTTGATGTTCGTTGACCCTGTAGCGGCCACTGTCGCTCCAGTCGCGCCACCCTTGCAAGCACCCCATGCTACCAGCGTTGGTTCGATCCGTATCTACGGTGACGCCGCCAATCCCGTGTTTGTCTATACAATTCCAGAAACCGACGATGGCGGGGTCAACCTTAACGGAGGGGGCTTGGTCAATGACCTCGACACTGGTGATGACGTCTGTGCTGTGTTCATTGTCAACACAATGACAGAGTTCTTTCCCGGGGGAGGTTTGGCGGTTGAGCCAGCACGCTACTCCGGTTCATCGACACGTCTATGCTTTTCCGTCGTCGAAGCGAACAACGGTCCAGCCGGATTCGACTTCAACAACGACGGTGACTTCGGGGATCTCGTCCCTTTCTGGGTCGATTTCGCCAATCCAAGCGTGGCGAACAACTTGGTCATTGCCCAAGACGACGGGGCCACAGGTTTGCCGCGCGTCTGCGGTGATTCGATCCTGATTCTCGCCTCCGAGGCCGACCAAGGACCAAACGGTACCAACTACAACGTCTCCCTAGGAGATACGGATTTTGATGATCAAGTCTTCTTTCATGTCGACACAACGAACGGATCTGCGCCCCCCACCAACTTGGAATTGGCGGGCACAGACGCAGTTTGCGCCGCAGAATCTCCAGATTTCCTGACCATCATCGCCTCTGAAGACGCCAACGGCATTGACTTCAATATTGACGGTGATCAAAGTGATGAGATCTCTTTCTTCTTTCCGATATCCAACGGAGCCATTATCAAGCCGGGCGTGAGAGTGGGTTCAGCAGGTAACACCATCTTGCAAGATTGTGGGACCACTGTTCGATTCATCTCCTTTGCTCCAGAGGGAACCAGCGTTGCTTTTGGAGATGTCAACAAGGATGGTGACTTCGACGACTATATTCTTCAGACTATCCAAGTGAGGAAGTCAGATGGCAACACCATGGCCACCAGTGTCCTTGGTACAGTCGAGCCCAATGTTGGCGAGTTTGAATTCCCGATTCTCTTGACTCAATCGATCGTCGCTTTCCCAACGGGAGAAAGCACCATCGGCGTGGGAGTCAATCTCAACGCGAATCAGGGCGATCCGGACATGTTCGACACGATCTTGTTCTTAGGACGCTTGGACTGCCCCTAAGCAACGATTCAAATTTGGCATCAAGTGGCCGACAGATTGATCCTCTGTCGGCCATTTCTATGGCCAAACTGGTCCTTGTGTGTCTCTGGACGATACCTTGGGCCAACTCAAAGAGACCGTGATCCATGCGCAACAGCACAGTTCTTCTGAATCTGGCCTCGTGAGTGGCATTCTGGTGGCCTTCAAGCAGGCAACAACCCTCCTATCTAGTGGCAGCTAGAGCGTGAGAATTGCTCATAGGCTCTCTCACGACTATAATCCTCCAAGACGTGAGAAACATAGAGTGAGATGAAGCCGGATAGCCCGGTTGGCGCCCTGATGACCATCGTAATTCACATTCCAACCCCCCTGCGCCGCTACTCTGATCAGCTGTGTTCGATGGAAGTCGCTGCCGATTCCATCGGCGACGCTTTCGAAGAGCTCTTCAAATCTTTGCCGGATTTGGAGATTCGACTCATCAATGATCGTGGGGAGATTCATCCCTATCTCATTCTCTTGGTGGGAGACGAAGAGATTCCTCGCGACAGTTGGCGTGATGTTGCCCTCCAAGATGGGTCCGAAATCGACATCGTGCCTGCAGTGGAGGGCGGGAGCGATGTTCGGATGAGGGGATTCAAGGATCGGGTGACCACCCAGGTGGCACTCACCTATGCTCTGCAGGAGCTTCAGCCTCGTTTTGAAACGGTCGCTCTGTCGGCACTGGCCAATCGTATCTTGGCGGAAGATGTTTCCAGTCGAGTCAACGTTCCACCGTTCGACCGGTCGGCCATGGATGGCTTTGCTCTTCATGCTGAAGATACCTTTGGAGCTACCCCATACAACACCCTCGACCTGAGAGTGTGCGGCGAATCCATGCCCGGGGCCCAGAGTTTGGTAAGTGTGCAACGAGGTCAGGCCTGTCGCATCATGACGGGAGCTCCCATGCCCTTGGGGGCTGATGCCGTCTTGATGGCCGAAGACTGCGAGACAGTGGGGGATTCACTCATTGTGAAGGCCGCCGTCACCCCAGGAAAGAACGTTGGACACGTGGGCGAGGATATTGGCGAAGGTGACGCAGTGCTCCACTTTGGGCGCCGCCTCCGTCCTCAGGATGTGGGCCTTCTCGCGAGTATTGGCCGCAACACTTGCCGCGTCTTTAGTCGCCCGAGGGTACGCATTCTGGTGACAGGGAACGAATTATTGCCGGCAGGTGAGATCCCGACAATGGGGTTGATCGTCGACAGCAATACGCCCATGCTCGCGGCCCTTGTTGCCAGAGATGGCGGTGAGCTTGTCGGCAGGCACCACTTGCAGGATGATCGTCATGTTATTGGCGAGTTTCTCGATCAGCCAGATTGCGACATCCTCTTGTGTGCCGGTGGGACGTCGGTGGGGCGAGAAGATTTCTTGCCTCTTCTGCTGGCAGAGCGCGGGGAAATTCCCATTCATGGCATTGCCATGCGCCCCAGCGCACCGACGGGGATCGGGCGAATCGCTGGTACTCGAGTCTTTCTCTTGCCCGGAAACCCGGTTTCTTGTTTGTGCGCTTACGACCACTTCGCCGGTCCGGCCCTGCGTGTGCTGGGTGGTGGCACGAAGAAAATGCCCTACGTTTCGGTTCAGAAGGTTCTTGGCCGGCGGATCGCCTCTCAAATCGGACGCCACGATTACGTGCGCGTGTCTGCGGAAGACGATGGCGAAGTGATTCCCATCGCTCTTTCTGGGGCGTCGCTCTTATCTTCGACGACAAGAGCTACGGGTTTTGTGTTGGTTGACGAAAACTCTGAAGGTGTCGACGAGCAAGAGAGCGTCTCGGTCTATCTCTACGACAACCCCATAGGAAGCGATTCTTGAAGCAGAAGCAGTTTCTCAATGTCGTTGATGATGAGACCGCCCACCAATTGCTGGACGAAGCGTTCTCTGATCTATCTCCTACCACGGAACCCTGCCAACTCACAGATAGCTGGGGACGAATCTTGGCGGACGACGTATGCGCCCTGGTTGACGTCCCTGGATTTGACCGCAGCAATATGGATGGTTTCGCGATAAGGGCCCGCGACAGTTTTGGCGCTGAGGAAACTAAGCCTCAGATACTCACCGTTGCCACGGAACATGCCATCGCAGCCGGACCAACTGAGACCGAAAACTCCTGGAGCCTGCCTTGTGGCCATGCAGTTCCCATTGCCACTGGGGGCGTGATGCCCCGTGGCGCTGATGCTGTTTTGATGGTTGAAGATACCGCATCCGCAGCAGACGAAACCCAGATTGAAGTTTTTCGAGCGATCGCCCCTGGTACGAATCTAACTGGGGCCGGCAGTGACATTGGGCAAGGCGAGATCGTCCTTTTTGCTGGGACTCAGCTTGGGTCTCGGGAAACGGCGCTTCTGGCCGCCATCGGTATCGTTCAAGTCGATGTTTGGCGAATCCCTCGTGTTGCTGTCTTGTCCACCGGCGACGAAATCAAAGCCCCAGGGACTGACCTCGAAGTCGGGGAAATCTACGATTCCAATAGTCGCGTGATTTGTGATGCAATCAAAGAGATAGGCGGAGAGGCCATGTTTTTGGGGATATGCCCCGACGACAAGGAGGCCCTGACGGAGGTCTTGAAGCCGGTGGTTGCGCCGGAGTCTGGGATTGACATGGTTATTCTCTCCGGTGGTACGTCAAAGGGAAAAGGTGATCTCAACTTCGCAGTGATTGGTGACTTGGCTGAAGCGTCTGACGATTCCCGGGGCATCATCATTCATGGCGTGTCCCTGAAACCGGGGAAACCAGTTTGCGTCGCCCACGTCGCCAACAAACCTGTCGCCGTATTGCCGGGATTCCCCACGTCTGCCATTTTCACTTTCCACGAGTTCATCGCTCCCTTGATTCGCCGTCTTAGTGGCGGAAGGAAGGCGCGGTCAAGAACCGCCCTAGCCCGTGCTCCTCTCACCATCCGTTCAATGCCAGGCCGTACGGAGTTCATGCTCGTTGATCTTGTCCACGCTAGGAATGGCTTGGCCGCCTACCCCTTGGGAGCTGGCTCTGGAAGTGTCTCCACGTTTTCGCGAGCCGATGGCTTTATCCGCATTCCACGACATCAAGAACGCATCGACGCCGGTGAAGAACTATCTGTGCAACTCATTGGCAGTGAAACCGAGCCTGCTGATCTTGTTGCTATCGGCAGCCACTGCCTTGGGCTTGACTTGCTCCTCAGCAGACTGGCGCGGCAGGGGTTTAGGACCAAGAACGTTCTGGTCGGATCCTTGGCGGGAATCAACGCCCAGAAGCGTGGCGAAGGCGACGTTTGTGGCACCCACTTGCTGGACGAAAAAACCGGAGTCTACAACAAATCATTCATGCCGACCGCTAGTGTTGTCGTCGGTGGCTATGGGCGACGTCAGGGCCTTGTCTTTCGCAAAGATGATATGCGTTTCGTTGGCAAGACTCTGGCTGAAATAGAAGATGTCATTCGAACCGAAGGCCCGCGCATGGTCAATCGAAACCAAGGGAGCGGCACCCGAGTTCTTCTGGACCGTCTACTCAAGGGTGCGCAACCCGAGGGGTTTCACGCGGAAGCAGGGAGCCATCACGCGGTCGCGGCTGCTGTTTCTCAAGGCCGGGCCGATTGGGGTATGACGCTGGACATTTTGGCGAAGAACCACGATCTTGAGTTTGTTTTCGTGCAAACGGAAACCTACGAACTCATCGTTGACAAGGACCACCAAGATCGCCCCGCCGTAAGAGCACTCGCCGCTCTCTTTGCCAACAAAGAAACTCAAGACGAACTGAGAGCACTTGGCTTGCTCGTCAACTGCGATTGACTGTTCTGCCCAAAGGTTGGGCTTATAGCTTCTCTTGAGGCAAGCCTGATTCTTCTCGAACGGCCCTGGCAATGGCAGACATGTCTTCGTCACCGAAACCTGAGGCTATGAGTTTGTCTTCTGATGCGGCCACAAGTTTGGTGAGGTCCAAGGACACTCCTAACTCTTCTCCTTCACGGATGGCGATGTTGAGATCCTTGCGATGGAGTTTGAGACGAAAACCGAGAGGATAGTGGTTGGCAATCATGTTTTCTGAACGATGGTTTAGGACCCAAGAAGCTGCCGCGCCCCCGGCGATGGCGGCAACGACTTTGGTTGGATCGACTCCGGCGCGAGAAGCTAGTACCAATCCTTCGGCGATGGCGCGGTAGGTCCCGGCAATGGCGATCTGATTGATGGCTTTTGTCACTTGGCCTGCGCCAACTGGACCGACGTGAGTCACGCTCTTGCCAACGGTTTCCAGAATGCTCCTGGCTCGTGCCATATCTTCGTCGCTGGCTCCACACATGATCGCCAAAGTGCCGTGGATTGCTCCTTCTGAACCACCGGAAACAGGGGCATCAACGTAGCCGATTTCAAGTTCTTCAAGAGTCTGGGCGAACTTTCTCGTGGCGCTGGGAGAGATCGTTGAACAATCGATGACGAGGTCGCCAGCTTTGGCGCCGTGAATGAGCCCGGTTTTTTCGGCGAACAAGACTTCCTTCACATCCGGAGTGTCAGAGACGCAAATGAGGTGGATATTCGCTTGTGCGCAAGCTTCCTTGGGGGTTGTTGCCACGATCGCGCCATCCTCTTGCAAGGCTTCTGCACGGCTCAGTGTGCGGTTAAAGACAGTTACTTGGTGTCCAGCTCTCAGAAGATTGCGGGCCATGGGGGCACCCATAGTGCCCATGCCAATAAATGCGATCTGCATGATTATTCCCCAGTATGCATAACGGTCTCGAACTCGTCTTACCGATACGATAAAAGGTAGTCTTGGTCGAGCTGGAAAATCGGATTAGTTTTTGTCTGAAAAGACAGCACAGTCCGACTCTCGACGGGATCGCTGTTTTTTGATCTGAGACCGACCCATGGACAAGATCCGCTTGAGCGGACACATTTGGACCGTCGCATCGAGATTGCTCGGAAGCATCGCCCGAGGACTCCCGGAAGGGGATCCGTGGAAAACCTCCTACCACGAAGACGGCAAGGAGATTGCCATCGTTGGCAATCTTCTGGGATCTGCAGAAGCAAAAAACCTCATCGTTCTCTTGCATGGTTTGGGGGGGCAAGCGGCTAGCCCGTATTGCCGCAATGCCATGTCAAAACTCGAAGGCGACGAGCTCGCCATTTTGTCTTTGGCCATGCGCGGAGCCGATCGTTCTGGGCAGGACTTCTATCACTGTGGTTTGACCGCTGACCTTCATGCCTTAATGAGAGATCCCTTCACCAAGCAGTTTGAGAACATCTTTATCCTCGGATTCTCCGTCGGCGGGCACGTCGCGCTCAAGTTCGCAACTGAAGAGGGGGCCGAGGTCGTTAAGGGCGTGGCTGCAATCTGTTGTCCGCTTGACCTCGGTGCCTGCTCAGACTGGATGGATGGCACGGGTCGTAACTTCTACCGTCGACACGTGCTGCGCGGACTAAAAGAAATCTACATTCTTGTTGCTGAATCAGGGAATGATGTGCCGACACCAGTGGAAGAGATTCAGAAGTTAGACAGTTTTCGTATGTGGGACGAACTTACTGTTGTGCCGAGATATGGATTCGATTCCGTAGACCACTATTACGAAAGCGAATCAGTTTCTTCCAAACTCGCTGACCTGCGGGTCCCGTCTTTGCTGATTGCTGCTGAGCACGACCCTATGGTCCCCGCTTGGACGATAAGACCTCACTTGGATGAGGCCGCCGATTGTCTCGAAGTGCGCTGGGTAGAAAAAGGCGGGCATCTAGGTTTTCCCCGCAAACTCGACCTGGGTTTGGCGGACGAAGAAAACCTCGGGCTTTCCCTTCAGATTCTCTCCTGGTACTACGCTCAGTGCTAGATTCACGCCCTAGCTAGGGCAAGAGTCGGAAGGCAACGCGGGATTTCTCCACACCGTTGATCAGGATGGCAACTTCGTGGCGGCCCGGATAGTGGCGGCGGGTTGAGAGATCCTTGAAGGAATGGCGGCGAGTCATGGTCTTAATCGATTCTCCCGAATCGAATTCGCTGATCTTGAATATCTTTGGTTTCAGGTCGCCGTTCTTCTTGCGGTAGTAGATGATGTACTCCACGCGTAAGAGTCCTAGTGAATCGTTTGCAGTGACCACGAAGTCGAATTCCAACACATCTCCTACAACGATCTTCTTTCTATGGAGCTTGAGAGTGTTGACGGCGATGTGCTTGGGGTCGCGAAAGCCAAAGAGCCTCAGGACCTTAGGATTGCCTGCCTTGAGCATGCTACGGCAGGCGTGTTTGACCAACCGGCGACGATTCGCATCGCAGGACGATTCTGAGAGCCAACGGTTGGCAATCCCCAGAACGAGTTCTGGGTGATCCTTTGAGATGTCATTGAGGTTGTTGGCCACGCTCCGCCTGACGTATTCGGATTTGTCGCTGCGGAGTGCATCGAGAATGGGTAGTAGTGGCGTGGGGTCCTTCTTGAGCGCTGGGAGGGCCATGGCCCAAGGAAGTCTCGGTCTTGATCCTTCGCTTGCCAAACGTCGAACGTGTTCGTTGGAGTTCTTGGTCCAGGTCAACATCTGCGCCAGCATGCGCTCTTGGTCGGCGATGATCATGGGGCGCACAGCGAACTCTGAACTTGAGAATTCCGTATACCGAGCCAAGGCGGAAATCGTTGGTTGCCACAAACCCAAGATGTCGCGCTCGGCGCGAAGCTCGACGAAGTCGGGAAAGAAAAGCGCTAAGTAGCCGTCGAATTGGTGGACTGCCTGGTCAACAACTTTGAGGGCAGATTTGAAGTTTTTCGACAGACACGAGTCCATTGACTCCGAGATTCTTCTCATTCGGGCTTTTAGTTCGAGCTCATCCCAGTTATTGGCAAATACTTGGGTGGTGAATTTCTTGGAGTCGAATGACTTGAATCCACCCTTGAGGGCTCGCGCCAGGGACTTGATGTAAGCGCGATCGTAGCCGTCTTTGAGGGGAGCAAAGCTTGTCACCGGGATTCCTTGTCAATGGAGAAGGGGCGGGTTCTGTTCCCGCCCCCGACGCTATTTAATGTTCGATTCGGTCGACCTATATGCCTTCTTCGATGAGCATGCGATCAAACGTCTCGGTGACTTTTCCTTGCAGCTCTTCGAAGAACTCTGGGGTATTGAAATGGGGAAGATCCATGTGTTCTTGTTCCTGCAATGCTTCTGCAGGCATGACATAGTCCCGAGAATCGAAACCTTGCTTCTTTTCTAACTTGTAACCACGAAGGAAGGTCCTCATGACTACGCGCTTCAATTCTTCAGTTGAGATCTTCAGGTCGGAAATGGCGCCAAGTGCCATGGTCATGTGCTCATCACACATGGCGGAGAACTTGCAAACACCGATGAGGTCGTCCCGCATGATCATCGGACCGCGTTTGGTTATGGCTTCAACCCAATAGTCCATGCCCACTTCTTTTTCGAACACGTAGAGTAGGTAAGTCTTCATGGACATATGGCCACCAGCGAGGGCCCAGGGGTAACCGGGATTGACATGGGGCATGTAGGCCGGGAACTCGACGCCCTTGCAGTGCATGGCGTAGCCAGTCTCGCCCAGGGCTTCTGAGAGGCGCTTTGTGCCTTGCCCTAGGACGGCTAACTGACCCCGTCCGATCTCTTCGATCGCACGTTTTGTTCCTGCGAAATTGCCGTACTCAATATAGTCAGGCAAGATGGATGATTTGCCAGCATCCTTGCGTCTTTTGTTGTACTCCATGGCGTAGGACAAGGTGACGCCAATGGAAATGGAGTCCATGCACAAGTCATCGACGAGCTCAACCAGAACCGCGGCTTGACCAATGTCGTAGATGCCAATGTTGGATGACAAGAGGTTGAGAGGTTCATGGTCGAACTTGGCGTGGTACTTGCCTTTCTTGCCATCCTCATTGGTATAGAGGTTCTTGTGGCAAGCGATGCCACAGGCAAAACAGGCTTCGTCTTTGACGAGGAATTTGCCATCTTTTTCCACTTCTTCGCGCCAGAGTTGGCGGGAGGTATCCGTCCCAGTCGGATTGAAGTTGAATTCTGGCATGGCATTGAGCGGGTCGAGGGCAATCATGTTGGCCCAAGTGCCGCCGCCGCCGTCACCTTTTCTCTTGTCCCGGAACCGGCGGCTGCCCTCGCCACGGGCGACCCATTGGTTCATTTCTTTGAGGCCTGCGACTTTGTCACGTTTAGCGTCCTTGACGTCAGCGACGATGCCAAGAAGGTTCTTGGAACCCATGACGCCGCCGATACCTCCACGGCCACAGAAACGACTTTTCATATCGCCACTGCGCAACTGATTCATGGTTGAGAGTGCGATAGCGGCATAGTTTACGCTGTTGTAGTTCTCACCAGCTGGACCGATAACGGCGAAATGTCCATCTGGGTATTGACTGTAGAGATATTGGATCTTCTCGTTGGCTGGATTGCCGGCAAGATGGCTGGCGTTTTCAAAGGTGAAAGTGGGCTTGTCGCTGCCGTCTTCAACATGAATGTGCAAGTAGACCGGCATGATGGCCTTGCCTGTGAATACCACTTCATCGATACCAAGTGAACGAAGTTTGGTACCGAACTTACCTGAGCCCGCAGTCCACATGGCACTTGGTTTGTTGTCGTGTGAGGCCTTGAGAGGGGAATAGGCGTGGAAGTAGGTGCGCAGTGCCGTCATGAACTGACTGCCGCTCAAGCATCCCAAATTCAGAACTAAAGGAGCGTTCATGTCATGGGGATCGTCGACATCGTAGCCCTCCAAGATCTTGAAGCCTCGCGCGGCACCACCTAAGACGTCCTCGATGTCCGTGCAAGGTACTGTTACCTGTCTGACGGTGTATGTCGAGAGATCCACTTCGTAGCGGTTGACACTAAAGTCCTTGGGTTCCTTGCTACCCGCTTTCATTTCTGGGATTTCAGGGAGTGCGGGTTTCTTCTTGGGGGCATCCGCTGATTTCGCCGCCGGAGCAGCGTCGGGTTTTGTCTTGGATTGGGCTTTCTCGGCTTTGACGGCAGCCGCTGATTCTGTCTTGGCTTTTGCCTCAGGAATGGCGGGCTTGGAGTCCTCAGGTTCGGCAGGATCATTCTTAGGTTTTGAAGCTTCTTCCTTGCTCGGCTCAGGCGACTTTTCTTTTGGGGCTGGGCTGGATGTTGGGGCGGCTGGTTGAGCTTTGACCTTGGCATCTGCGAGTTTCTCCGGTGAAACGACGATGGTCGCCTCGTCGGCGGAGTCATCCTTGGTCTCGAGAACCTCGGGGGTTTCTGGCGCAGGATCTCCGGCCGCCTCGCCATAGGGGTGGATGGGTTGCGGTTCGGTCTTGTTGCTGCGCGGCTGAGTTGCGGCTGCTTCGGTCTTCTCAATTTTCTGCTGAGGTTGCATGACAACTTCAATGGCACACTTGCCCAGCATCATCTTGACACCGTTGGCCAGGGGGAATCTGTCACCTTTGCCCAATGCCGGCCCGCCTGCGATGCGTGTCTTGTTGGAACTGCCTAGGTCTTCAATCGCCAGGCCGTCGTTGAGTTGGACGATTTGTGCGTGGCGCGCGGATGAATTGGCGTCGCTCAAGACAATCTCATTGCGTGGGTCGCGGCCCAGTTTCATTCCCAGTTCAATGCGTTCTTCCCGGTCGGGATGGCCAGCTTCGCTGATCTTGAAGATGATCTCGGACATCGGTGCTCCTGATGGGGACGGGGTGCCAGTTCATTATCGGCACTGGATCCCCTTTTGTTGTCAAGCTCGGATCAGCACAGCACTCTCCTCGATAATGTATCGAGGAGAGTTCAACGGCTGTGGCGCTTCCGTGGTCTCATGGTCTCGCTGCGCGACGCTCCTTAGAGCTTGCAGGTCATCGAGCCCAACTTCTCTGTAAGTTTCTGGTTCTCACTATAGTCAACTGGCATCACGACGACAGCCGGTCCGTCTTGCTCGAACGCTTTTTCCAAAGTCGCTTTGAGATCTCGGGAGTTTTCGACCCGAGCACCCCAGCAACCGAAGGACTCGGCCAATTTAACCCAGTCTGGGTTAGTAAATGTCAAGTCGGAGTGCCGTCCAAACGTGTTTTGTTGCTTCCATTTGATCAAACCGTAGTGGTGGTCTTCCCAAACCATGATCACAATGTTGAGACCGCGGCGTTTCGCTGTTTCCAAATCTTGGATGTTCATGAGCACCCCAGCATCACCGTTGATACACAAGACACGCTTGTCCGGGAAAACAGTTTTTGCCGCCATCGCTCCCGGGAGAGCAAATCCCATGGTGCAGAACCCATTGGAGATGAGACAAGTGTTGGGCTCGTCGCACTGATAGTAGCGTCCAATCCACATCTTATGAGCGCCCACATCCGAGAGCAGGATGTCTTCAGGTCCCATAACAGCGCGGACATCCGACAGAGCCTTCTGCGGTTTGATTAGGCCTTCCGTGTCATCATTGGCGTATTCGTTGAGGTCAGCCAGCATGGCTTCTCGGAGGGCGGCCATGTTGGAAATATCGAAGATGGGTTCGTCGGGCAAGACTTCATTTAGGCTCCAGATCGAGTCCGCGATATCGGCAACCAACTCGACATCGACATCATAAGCAGCTTCGACTTCGGCAGATTCGAAGTCAATGTGAATGATCTTCTTGTCTTTGCCGCTGTTCCAGAAGTGAGGATGGTATTCGACGAGGTCGTAACCGACACAAATGACCAAATCCGCTTTTTCCATCTCGCAACTGATGTGGTCACGGGATTGGAGTCCCATGGTGAACAAACAGTGGGGGTCATCCCGCGGGATGACTCCT
>JAJRYU010000651.1 GCA_024275615.1 Planctomycetota bacterium | reverse complement strand
GTAGGCGACCAGGGGGTTGGTTTCAATATTGAGGTCGCTTGCACCTCGCACTGTTGGTTCCAGCTTGAAACGCCCCCCTTGTTCCAAGGACAGACGCATTCGTTCATGGATCTCTGTCATCTCCTCGCAGATTTCTGCCTGCCCAGATAGGGCGACCAGCTGATCCTTGGTCAGGGAGCGTAGCAAGAGAATAGGGTTGTGATTCACCTTGTGCCACAAACCGGGAGCCATGCGGTAGAAGAATCGACGGGCCTGAGAGTCCGTGTTCCACCAGAAATTGTAGGCCAGGTCGAGAACTGGTTCCAAAACCTCAGGGACCCAAGGGGCGTGTCCGTATGTCTTCATCTTCTTGTCTTCCGAATGAGGGAGCGGGTGGCGCAGGTAGGATATCAACGCCATCTCACGTTGCCAGAGGAGATGGCGTGAAGATAGAGTGATTGAGTGCTATCTTATTCTTGATCGAGCCTTCGGGTTGCAGAACCTCGTGAGCTGGTCTTCAGTTCTATTTCAAGGAAGAAAGCTGTGAAAGTCACACGAAAAACACGGTTCATGTTTGCAGCCACGATTTGGACTCTTGTTGCTGTCAGTTTGATCGGGCGGGGCCTGTTCCCTTACTTTGGCAACATTGATTCGGCCTCAACGAAAGGGATTGCACTCCTTCTAGCCGTCCTGATCGGCGTGCCCAAGGGCCTCTTCGTCATTAGCAAGAGTACGGAAAGGACGGCGAATTACATTGCCCGACGCCCGGAGAAAGACTGGATCTGGATGAGTTTCCATCCTGTCCTATACCTGCTCATCCCACTCATGATTGCTATGGGCCTCTTCTTGCGCAAACACTACGGCCACACAAACCCTGAGCTTATTGTCGGGGTCTATGTGGCCATTGGCTTAGCGCTTTTGGTGGGAGTGAGAGGGTTTGGCCGAGCCTACGCGGCCACGAAGGAAACCTAACCTATCCTTCGAACTTCTCGACTTTGTATGGGTGATCCCGTTTCTTTAGAACCCGAATCGACTTGATCTTGAAGGGATTCCCTGTCTTCGAGACATCGAGAGCCTTGATATGGGTCAGTTCAATGCCCTTGAGAACCCGTCCGAAGACAGTGTGGCGCCCATTGAGAGGCCCGGTCACACCTGAGGTGACAAAGAACTGGCTGCCTCCAGAATTTGCCTGGCCAGCGGATTTTGCCATGCTCAACGATCCTGGGTAATGAAAACGGATGTCGAAGCCTTCGCCACACTCGTCCTTAATGCGATAGCCAGGGCCACCTACGCCCGTGCCCATGGGATCGCCGCCCTGGATCATGAAATTTGCGATGCAGCGGTGAAATTTACCATCGTCATAAAAGCCCTTTTCAGCCAGGGAAATGAAGTTGGCAACAGTATTGGGTGCTTGGTCCTCAAACAGTTCCAAGGTCATTGTGCCGCGATCGGTGTCAATTTCGACGATGGGTAGGTTGTTCTTGATACGGGCTTCTTCCCGCAGTTTCTGCTCTCTGGGCCAGTCCTTGACGTATTTGTCAGCGAAGTCAATGGCCGTATTGAGCTTGTTTCTTTCCTTGTCATCCTTGGCCAGAGGCAGGCCGTTCTTGAAAGCGTTCTTGGCGGCGATGAATTCCAAGTTGTTCATTAGCGCTGTGCCATAGGAATACGCACGGTCGACGCTGGGAGCCATCTTGACCAGGCGTCCCCAAACTTCAGCGCAAGCCCCGTAGCGATAACCTTCTTCATGGAACTTGGCGGCGAGTTCCAGGTATTTCTTGTTCTTGGTCTGCTCGAACAACACTTCGCAGTCTTCGGCACGCATGGCTGAGTCCATCCATGCAAACACGCCGTCTTCAGCGCGACGCTTGCGCAAGGCCAAACTCTTGGGGTTCTTCGTTATGTAGTCGTCAACATTTGCCAAATGGGCTTTCACGTCATCAATGTACTTGGCGCACATGGCGTTGTAGTTGACTTCAATAGTATCCCGCTTGGCCTTGTCTTCGGTACCGTTGAAACGGATTTGGAATTCCCCAAGTTTGCTTTTCAGCTGCTTCAGCTCTTTGCCCAGAGCATCCCACCGTGCCAAGAGATTGGATTCCTCGGGATTGGGTCTTTCCTGTGCTGTCGCCGAGGAAAAGGGCAAGAGGACTACTATCAACAAGAAGACGAAGTGCGACTTCATCGAACAATCTCCCTAGGACGTTACTTACTGAGGTGCCAGCGTCTATTTTCGGCTCACAAAGTCATCGGACCAAAGGGCTTACGAAATGAAGCCCAAATTAGGCGGTGACCAGCCAAAAACAAGGAACCTGAGCCACAGGCACTCATAACAAAGGGGGGCTCGTGGTCACGAGCCCCCCTTGGGGTGATCTGGCATTGTTCAGATCGTCGGAAAGTTTCCGACTTACTTCTTGGCTTCCTTGGAAGCGAGTTTCTTGGCCAGTTTGCCAGCCTTTTGGGAATCGCAATCGGTGCAATCGCTCTTCTTAGCTGCCTTGGAAGCCAGTTTTGCTGCTTTTTCTGCGCAGCAATCGCTTTTCTTGGCGCCGGTTGAAGTCAACTTGGCAGCTTTCTGCGAGCTGCAGTGGTCTGCCTTCTTGGCGGGCTTTGCGGCCAGCTTGCCAGCCTTTTGAGAATCACAATCACCGCAATCGCTCTTCTTGGCATTCTTGACGAGCTTTGTGGACTCGCAAGTTCCACCTGAGCAGTCGCTTTTCTTGCCAGTTTTGGTCAGTTTTGCTTTCGAATTCGCGGGAAGTGGGTGAGGGCAATCGGCTTTCTTGCCAGCCTTGGAAGCCAGCTTACCGGCTTTTTGTGAGCTGCAGTGATCGCTCTTCTTAGCAGCCTTGGAGGCCAGTTTGTTGGCGCTGTCGGCGCAGCAATCGCTTTTCTTAGCAGCCTTGACGAGTTTTGTGGACTCGCAAGTGCCACCAGCGCAGTCGCTTTTCTTGCTGGCTTTTTCTTCCTGCTTTACAACAGCAAGCTTGATTGTCTTGTTTGCTTTGGCGTTCTTGCGCATCGCGGCCAATTTGGCTTTTGATGTCTCGCAGCCATTGCACGCCGCTTTGTAGAGCTTGGCAATCTCTGGGAGTTTTGGCTCAGATTTCGTCAAGGCCGCAAGTTTGGCTTTGGAGGTCTCGCAACCCTTGGCGCTGGCTTTCTCGAGGGCGAGGTAGCTGTCGAGTTTTTCGCAGCCGGAACCCACTTTGCCGCCACAGGCCTTCTTGTCGGCCTTTTCTTCCTGCTTGGAAGCGAGCTTAGCAGTCTGGGTGCTGCAGTGGTCCGATTTCGTGGCCTTAACAGTTTTGCCTGCCTTAGCTTTGGCACCGTCACATCCACCGCAATCCTGAGCGAAGCCCGGGAGGGCAACCATGGCGAGGACAGCGAGTGAGAGCAATAGCTTCTTCATAGCGAGAAGATCCTTAAATAAGAGGTGAGAGAGAATTCGCTTGTTCTGTACTTGTAGGAGATAACTCCCAGGACGTCTCGATCATTTCCATATTTGTGAAAAATTTCCCGGAGAAAGAAAAATCGTCCTTTTGCGGTTCGCGCCAAACGAATTGCGATAAGTCATTCTTATTAAAAAGGTTATGGCTTAGATACGATGTAGGCGGGGATGGCGGATCCGGAACCGGCCGCCACATTCAAAAGGTCGTTTGCTGCTAAGCGAATTCCCAGCCCGTGGGCCCGTCGACCAGCCAGAATGTAGGGGTCGACATCAAAGTGAAGGGCCAGGAACTTGAGTTCGCCGTCGACCCAAGCTGGGTGTTCAGTGGTGGGGATATGGAGGCGCTTTTGAATGACATGAGGTGTGGCGAGGGCGGACTCGAACGTGTGCCGCCAGGTATCCTGGGAGACTGTCCAGCCCAAGCAGACGTTCTTGCCGCCGTATCCCAGGGCTTGTTTGATCACCAACTGATCTTGGTTATTGAAAGCAATCTCGCGTAGGGGCCTCACAGCGCCGTCTTCAAAGTCAGCGGTCGATTTTTCCCCCACAAACCGTGTCCAGGGAATTGCCAGTTCGACGGCAGTGCTTTGTTCCGGGCTGAGATTTTTCGGGGCCAGTTCTGGATCGCTGAGGAGGGCAAAGAGTCCCTTGTGACTCAGCAAATAACCAGCGAATCCATTGGCAACAAAAGCCAAGTTGAGGCGCATCACGTTAACGAGGGGGTGGTTGGTACCGTAGTGCTGCAAGAGGTCTGAAGTGAGGAGCCGCCGATAAATGATGTCAGCGCGAAAATCACCGCAATAAACTTGGCTATCACGAATGTCGATATCTTCAGGCGTGGCGATGCGGCAAGGCATTCCCATACCTTCAAAAGTCCGACGGAAGATCTCGAATTCGCCGATCGTCGGGATCCCTTGCAAATCGATGATGGCAACTTGTGGTTCGGTGCGGGGTGCAAGTCCTTTGGCCCGGGCCCATTCATAGTAGGAGTGGCGCAAGGTGCGAACGACTTCAGCGGCCACTGGGCGTCTGGAAACAGGTACGTCTCGAGCCAATTTTTGGATGGGTTCCAAAGTGTCGAAGATCTGTCCCAAGGAGTCGCCGTAGGCAATACCACCGGGGCTCTCGCCGTTGTATTCTAGAAAGACGGGCTCACCGGCTTCATCGAGAAAAGCGTCCAGGCGGGCAATTTGGTCGTGGTGTCCGTAGCCGCAGTCGATGGAGAGAAGTTCCTCTTCGTCAGCGTTAAAGCCAAGCAAAGACCAAATGTCTTGGTTGCTGCGAGCGAAGAATGCAGCCTTCTTGAGAGCAGCAACGATGTGCTCGGCGCGCCGCAGGATGAGCTCATACTGTGCCTGGGCCATGAAGAACGGCTCCAGGACATGGCAGACGGTACGACCGCCATAAGTCACTCCCATTTGCCAAGCCCGGTCTTGGATCAACTGGTGCCACGAGCCCGCATCTTCGGTCCGCAGTGCCGAGTGATAGCGTTGTCGGATTTCGTCAATCGAAGGGTTGGCACTCATTCTGATAGCAAATGGTCCCAGCGCATGGGCAATTCATCGTTCTCGGGCTTTCGTGCCTTTTCAATCAAGAATTCAGCCATCGTGTCTACTGCCCAAACGAATTGGTCGGGAGTCAGAGAGTTCTTGTCCAGATCCGGGGCGGAGTTCATAAAGTCAATGGCGTAGGGAATGTCGTCGCGGATCGCGAACTCAACCGTGTTCATGTCGTAGCCGAGAGCGTCGTTCAGAGCGATGGCTTGATCAATGATCTTGGTTCTCATCGCTTCAGACAGGTCTACTTTGGCCTTGGAGTAGCGTTCGTGGTGAGGCAAGGACGGATCCCAAGGCAGAACATTGATCTTATTCTTGCCAATGCAGATGCAGCGGACGTATTGGTCCCACTCAATGAATTCCTGCAGCATCATGCACAGAGTCTTCGATTCGTGGTATGCGTCCATGAGTTCTTGCATGTTTTCCACTTTGTCCACGCTCTTCCAGCCGCCACCCCAATGAGGTTTGATGATGGCAGGGAAACCGATCCACCCCATGATGCCGTCCCAATCCAGGGGGTATTTGATGTTGCGCAGGCTTTCGGCACTGATGCCCTCAACATTTTGGCATTGCGGTAGGGCTAAAGTTCGGGGAACTGCGATGCCCAATTTCTCAACCAAAGCGGTGCCGAAGAACTTGTCGTCAGCTAGTTTCCAAAACGGATTGTTGACGACTTTGCAGCCATTGAGGGCGGCAACCTTGAGAGTGGTTTGGTAGTACGCCACTTCGTGAGATATCCGGTCCAAGATCACGGCGTATTCACCGGCCCAACTGTGCGGTGTACCCTCAAGGAGAGCCATCTCCGCTGTGACACCGGCATCGCGCTGGTTAATGTTGTCAATAAGCGCTTCTGGGAAGCTGGTTTCCTGGCCGACAAGAATGCCGATTTTCTTCATGATTCTCATTCCTTGAGGGATTCTGTGCGCGCCATCATAACCGTCTCCGACTATTACGACGAGTCTTGGGGCGATGTCCCAAGGGGTGCTTGAAATCTAAGGGAGCATTCACAAACTGTCACCGTAATCGCAGCGAATGGGGCCAGAGGCCCTATTCTCGTTAGGAAATAGATGTTAATAAGTCACGCCTTTGCAAGTCTTTGTAGCTTGCAGTGAAGGAGTGGCGAGAGCTTTACCAGGAGTTGATAAGCACGTGGAATTCTCAATCCAAGCCATCAACGACAAAGTGGCTTCTCAAAGCGCTTTTGTCCAAACGTTGAAAACTGAGCTCGGCAAGATTGTCATTGGGCAAGAAGATATGGTCGACGGCCTCATGATTGGCCTCCTTTCCAATGGCCATGTGCTCCTGGAAGGGGTGCCAGGGTTGGCGATGCAAAATAGTATAGTGAAGAACACCAGATTTCC
>JAJRYU010000650.1 GCA_024275615.1 Planctomycetota bacterium | reverse complement strand
CCTGCTCGGCTGTCCTGACAGGACTGTTCGCTGAATTGGGTGGTGTCCGCTAAAACGCCTGGGGCTCAAGATTTGGCAGCGAACAGCGAATAGCACGAGTGACAACACCTCTTGCTGGAGATTTACCCGTGCCAGAAAACACCGACTTCTTTGTGGGTTGGGGGACGCTATCTTTGATCAATGCCGGTCTTGCACAGTCCAAGGGTCGTAGCGGCCTGCTTTGGTGGGTTGCCTCACTATTCTTTGGCCCAGTGGCGACATTTCTGATCGTGATTTCCGATCCAGTGGCCCGAGTCGCTGCTCCCGTCATCCCACCCGTTGTGAAATGAGAAATGCGGCATCCTTGCCGCCGCCAGTTAGATAATGATGGCTGGCTCCCGGTCTTCCACGGACGTTCTGGAAAACTCCAGGATGTAATCTGCGGCTTTGGCTGCCTGTGCTGCCGCCCGGAAAATGAACTTGGGATCGTTCTGCATGTCCTTCAGCCAGCCCTTGAGATAGGCGGCATGGTTTCCCAGGTTTTCGGCAGTTGGCACACCCAGTTCGGCGGCCATGAAGCAGCCCCCGAGTTCGGCACGTAATTCGAGAAAAGCGTAGCTGTCCTCTGACGTAGTTCGATCACAGTTCAAGCGACTCGGGTGCTCAGTCCAATGCGACATTTCGTGAAATGCGGTCTCGAAATATTCGCCTCCAGAGAACTGGTGCCGGTGCGGAAGAATAATGTAATCGCCATTTGGGTCGTAGGCTGCAACGTTGCCACCGTGCCTAATGTCAGCACCAGTTGCCTCTATGGCAGCATCCGCTTTGTCGAGTCGCTCTTGGACTTCCTCGGCATTCAGCTTGGAATCAACGTGGCCGACACGTAGGTGGTCGAGGTTTTGACCTGCCACCTGGTCGATGTTGAACACCGTGTAGGTTTTGAGCAGAAAATAACTATCTTCCCGTTCTTCACCGTTGGATTCTGTTTTCCTCTTCGTGATCGGTCGGCAGAAAACGATCTTCGTCCCCCATTGTCCTCGCTCAATATCGTCAGGACGACGCTTGACGCTGCCGCCGAGTTCCTTCCATTGTCGAAACGTCCCCCAATGACGAGATTGAAACCCATGCTTCATGGAAGAGACCGCCAACAACAGAGGGTTGATTCACCTGTAGCCGTTCTTGCTCACAACGTTGGCAGGATGCCCTGCGTTTTTATCTAAGGCCCATGGACGACGCCAGGGAAGGAGGTCGTTTTTCTGGATGGATTCAAGGATCTGATTGGTGATAGATTCGCGGATCTGGTTCTGAGAAGGCATCGTCGTATCTCCAGTGGTTTTGAGGAGGTTGGTTACGACGATTTGGTGGGTGTCCGCTAAAGGGGCGTTGATCGAGCGATCTCAAGATCATTGTCTCAAATGAGAGCTTGAAGTTATTGTTCGGGAGGAGAGGAATTGGCTTTGAGAGAATGCCGGTCACAGATGACTGGCACTGACAGTAAGCACTGCCAGTGTTTCAAAGCTGGACACCAGTTGCCGTTTCAGCAGGGGCATCTGACGGCGAATCTGGCGATAGTCCTAGATACCTAGCGATCTCAGCCACTTGGCTCAGCAAAGGCTTGAATTGGTTGGCTTCGCTAAGATGGTCAGGATCTCGTCCCCGCCATGCAAGATGGCACTCTCGGCAAAGCAGTGAAATGAAAATCGGGTTGAAAAATCCGCATCGATACGACCAATGATGGCAATCCACACCCGGCCTGGAACAGAGGACACAACGGCCTTTGTCTCGGTCGTGGATGAATTGCCTGACTTGCTGCCAGCGTTCGGTTCTTAATAGCTCTGCGTGATTCACAGAGGTATTTATGGTCGTCGCGGTGAGTTTTGATCGCGGCAACGGATAATCGTGTCCTTGCGGCAAGCGTGCCGGACCTTCGGGCGAGAGTTTGCTAGCGTGGTTGTTTTCCACCTGACTCGGGAGAACAGATCATGCACACCCACAGAGATTCGGAATTGCCGGCGGCTTTGTTGCGTCTCAAGCAGCGTT
>JAJRYU010000649.1 GCA_024275615.1 Planctomycetota bacterium | reverse complement strand
TGGGCTGGTGTATTGATTGTCACCAGAAGCGAAACGTCGAATCTATACGCAAAAAAAGCGAGAACCGTGCCCCAATGGACTGCGGTGCCTGCCACCATTGACTGACTCGAGAGGAAAAGTGGGCAACATGAGCGATGAACTAAGAAGAGATTCCGGAAACGGTGTGGCGGACGATCATGCGATTAGCGGTTCGTCGGATATCGAATCGATTGGACCGACGATTCGCAGGCGTTCTTTCCTGAAGATGACTGGTTTTGGGCTGGCAAGTGGGGCGCTGGCAGGTTGCGATCGTGGCGAAACAGTGAAGATTGCATCACCCTTACACGCCGATCCTGAGTCGATACCTGGAATCCCGACTCTCTATGCTTCGACTTGCGGAGGTTGCGAAGCGGGTTGTGGTATTTTGGTCAAGAATCGAGACGGCCGACCAATCAAGATTGAAGGATATCGTGATCCGAATCCCGCGATGAGCCGAACTCACCCGATATCTGCGGGTGGCGTTTGCGCCACGGGACAAGCCGCCATCCTCGGACTATATGACTCGAAACGTCTTGGGCAGCCCCTTGACCACGGCCAGTCGGCTACATGGGCATCGATCGATAGACAGATTCGAAATGGACTGAAGAAAGCTGGGGCTGGTGGCTCGGTCGTCTATCTCAGTCGGACAGTTTCAAGTCCAAGTTTGAACGCACGCATCAAGGCATTCCTCGGTGCTCATTCACTGGGCCGTCACGTCCAATATGACCCACTCTCCGTTGCCGCGATTCTCGATTCGCATACATTGACGCACGGTTCTCGGCTGTTGCCGAGATATCGATTTGGTGAGGCTGAATTGGTTGTCTCTTTTGGTGCCGATTTTCTTGGCACCTGGATTTCTCCAGTTGAGTTCACGGCTTCTTTCGCCGAGCAAAGAGCGCCGCAGGAAGGCACGCGAACAATGTCGCGGCATATCCAGGTGGAATCCGGAATGTCGCTGACAGGGTCGAATGCCGACACGCGATGGGCCTTGACGCCGCAACGAGTCGACGCCCTGCTGATCAATGTCGCAAGAGAGCTTGGTCGCCTTTCCGGCCGGAAGTTCAGGACATCTGCTGGCGTAGTGCCGGTGACCGCTGGCGCCGATCAAAAGAAAAGCGAATCTTTGGCGCGGGAATTGTGGGCGGCCCGTGGGAAGTCTCTTGTGGTTTGTGGACGGAATGACATTTCCTTGCAAATTGCTGTGAATTTCATCAATGACTGTCTTGGAAATTACGGCAAGACCTTGGATATCCACAGGCCTTCGCTGCAATACCAGGGCAGCGACGCGGATGTTGTGGCGCTGATCGAAGACATGGAGAATGGCCGCGTGGGGGCCCTGTTTGTCGACCAAGCTAACCCTGTCTACGAACTTCCTCTGGGGGAGAGGTTTGCCAAGGCTCTGAAAAAGGTCCCCCTGGTTGTCGTGGCTGCGACTCATACCGACGAGACCTCGGTTCTCGCGGATTTTGTCGCCCCTGTTCCTCATTTCTTGGAAGCGTGGGGTGACGCCGAGCCGGTTGCCGGTGTTGTCACTTTAACTCAGCCAACCATTCAACCTCGTGTGGATACTCGTCCGATTCGCGAAAGCCTTGCCGTGTGGAGTGGTGACAAGACTGCCGACAAGATCTTTCGCAAGAATGTTCTTCAGGGCCTCCAAGGCCTCGCTAACGAGTCGGTGGCGGCCGGTGCAAGCCAGTGGAACCAGATCATCAACCAGGGATTTTTTGTCTATGAGCCTCAGGTACCAACAGTTCATTCTTTTGACGAAACGGCTCTTGATCACCTGCTTGTTCCTGAATCTTCAGTGGAGAAAGGCTTCACCGCGGTACTCCACGCCTCGGTAGCCATGTTGGATGGTCGGCACGCCCACAACGCTTGGCTTCACGAATTACCTGATCCAACAACGCGGATGACGTGGGGGAATGCTGCTCTGCTTGAGCCTGCTGATGCCAAGGATCTTGGCGTCGAGCAGGGAGATGGTGTCTGGGTGAGGTGGCGCGACTCTTCAGGAAACAAGAAACAGATCGAGTTACCAGTGAAGATCCAAGTGGGTCAAGCCGCAGGTGTCGTCGGCCTTGCCCTTGGCTACGGCCGGGCGGGTACTGATCGTTTCACTGATATCGGTCCGAAGTGGATTCAAGGAACTCCTACAGTCGCGAAGGGAGATACCATTGGTAGGCGTGTTGAAGGCCTCAGTGTGGCCCACAACGGCACCTTCCATTTCGAGCACCAAGGTGTGACCGTTGTGCCGACTGGAACGCACCCTGGTGTTGCCTGTACGCAGGAATACGATTGGCAAGTCGCTCCTGAAGATGTTGGTGAGTCAGAGGGAGCGACGCGAACCGTGGCAATCACCATGTCTCACGAGGCGCTCAAGGCTGGCGAAAAGGCTCACGAAGTGGAGGAGAATGAATCCGAGCTGTGGCCTGAGGATCATAAGAATGATCTCCCGCATTGGGGTATGGTCATCGACCTTGCCCGCTGTACGGGATGCTCTGGTTGTGTGATTGCTTGCCAAGTTGAAAACAACACACCCGTGGTCGGCCGCGATGAGATCTCTCGACATCGAGACATGCACTGGATGCGCATTGATCGCTATTATGAAGAGAATGGCGATGAAACGACTGCGATCCACCAACCCATGCTTTGCCAGCAGTGCGACAACGCACCTTGCGAAACGGTCTGCCCAACATATGCAACAGTACACAGCGCAGAGGGCTTGAATGAGCAGATCTACAATCGATGCATTGGTACACGATATTGCGCCAACAATTGTCCA
>JAJRYU010000648.1 GCA_024275615.1 Planctomycetota bacterium | reverse complement strand
TGGAGAGCGCAAATAGCGCCCTCCAGGCTGATTTTTCATGAAGAATGAGATCATGTCCCAGTCCTCGGCTGAGAACTTTTCCGATATCAAAGGTGCTCTGACGGCAGAATCTATTCGATCACTCGTTGATCAAGGATTCATCATTCCTGATGACTCGATTGCCGAAAGTCAATTCCAGCCTTCAAGCTTGGATTTGACGTTGTCGTGCGAAGCCTACAAGTTGCCAGGTTCGATTTTGCCTTTGAGGGGGGAGGGAGTCAGGGAGGCCCTCGATAGTTTTCATGCTCGCCCTTTGGACTTGTCGACGCCGACCTTCTTGGATCGCAGTCAAGTCTATCTAATTCGTCTCAACGAATCGCTCGACCTACCGGACACGATCGGTGCCTATACCAACAACAAGAGCAGTACCGGCCGCATTGATTTGCAGACGCGTACCATTAGCGATGGCAATCCCCGCTACGAAAAGCACAAGCGGGGTTATCAGGGGGAGCTTTGGATCGAGGTTATTTCCAAGTCCTTCGACATCCGCGTCCACGCCGGTCTTTCTTTGAACCAAGCGATCTTCTATGGTGTACGCCAAATCCTCAACGACCAAGAATTGCAGCAGTTGAATGGTAGGTTGCCGTTGCTCTACAGCAAGTTCGGTCAACCCATTGAACTCAACGACTCCGTCCTCGATCACGGTTTGATGATGTCAGTTGATCTTGACCAAGAGATCGTTGGTTTTGTCGCCAAGAAATCGCCGGAGCCTCTGTTGCTCGATCAGCTTGAGTCTCACGATCCCGATGAGTTTTTTGATCCGATCAAGAAACCGAAGAACGGACGGCTGCTGTTGATGAAAGGGCGCTTTTACATTCTGAGCACTTTGGAGTACTTGAGAGTTCCCACTGAATTTGCTGTGGAAATGTTGCCCTACGAGACGACTGCCGGTGAGTTCCGCGCCCACTATGCTGGGTTTTTTGATCCTGGGTTCGGTTATGGAACAGCAGGAGAAATGTCGGGAACTCCAGCTGTTCTCGAAGTGCGCCCCTACGACGACGATTTGGTCTTGAGGCATAGCCAGCCCATTTGCAAGATGGCTTTTGAAAGGCTCTGCGGAGAAACGGGCCAAGCCTATGGAAGCACGGGAACAAGTCATTACGCCACGCAACGTGGCCCTAGATTATCAAAGTTTTTTTCTGACTTTTGATTGTCTCGTAAGGCAGCTATGGGCGGGGCAAGAAGGGCTTTATTCGTCTGAGATACGCATCCAGATGGGCACCTGGACACAGAGTCGATTTCTTCGGAGTGTTTTTCAGAATCGAACGGTGACTGTAGATAAATCTTGGATGAATCCCGTGGGTTTCGCAGAGCCAGCTTAGGAGTTGCTTGAGGGCACGCTTTTGGCTGGGGGTAGGATCACGTTTGACAAAATTCCCCATCAGGCAGACGCCGATATTACCCTTGTTCAGTTTCGAATTGCCAGCATGGGCACCTTCCCATTTCATTTCTCTGCCTTGCCAAATACGACCTGACCCATCGATCAAATAGTGGTAAGCGATGTCTGCCCAACCGCGCGTATCTTGGTGAAACTTCTGGTATGCACGCATCTGGGCCGCCGCGTCCGCCATGGCCGTGGGAGGAATGTCCGGAGAAGCAGCATGGTGCACAGTCATACGCCAGGGTTTTGTCATCGTGACGGGCTTTCCTGACGGACGAATACGCCTTGCGCCCCAAATCGCGCGTCCGAGAATCTCTGGAGCCAAGACCGTTGGCAACGAAATATCTGTCGTCTTTGTCCGAGACTTGCCGTGTTTTCTTTGCTCTAGTTCGAGCGTCTGTACGAACTCAGCAAAACCAAACTCCGAATTGTCGTGGAACTTGTCACGATAACTTTGCGCTCTATCAAGCCGTCCTCTTTTTAGACTGCCTTTGCCGAGTCGAAGTAAGGCACGATCCTGGAGTTTGGGATCTTTCGTGAAAGACACGGCTTCGAGGAAGTGTCGCTCTGCAGACACCCATCGATCCTGAGCTTCAAATGCTTGCGCCAAGCCCATTGATACGAGATACGTCGTCTCCGAGTCGTTGTCTACGTTGGCGCTTCTAGCACGAAAATAGGCACTGATTGCCGCGGCGTACTTGTTGAGCGCCAAATGACAATCTCCAGTCAGTAGATTGACCTCAGCGCGTTGTCGAGGATCTTCAGCTTTGAATCTCGATTCCTTCAAGAAACTCAGGGCACTTTCGTAGTGACCCTGATTGATTTCCTGTCGCGCCAGCTCAATGCCACCCTCTGCGGTTACGCGACTTCCGGCCCTGGGTGATGTCGTGCACGAGCCAAGCGGGAAAAAGGCGATGCATAGCCCCATAGCAAGGAAGATCCGGGCTCTTGTGAATAATGGGCCTTGGAGCGGCGGAATTGAGTCACGTCTTTTCATGGCGCAAGGTTGGCATTTTGTCGTTAGTTCGTCCAATATCGTTCTTGGTATTGTTGGTAGCCCCCGATTTTCGGTGGCGAAAAAGCAACAAATGGAGAATAGACGATGCCTCTCAGCCGTGACGATGCTTGGAACCACCTTTGCGAATGGACAGATAGCCCGGCACTGCGAAATCACGCGAGGGCTGTTGAAATGGTCATGGAGCAAGCATCCACGATCTACAATGAAGGACGAGAGAGCGAAAAATGGGCCATTGCCGGCATGCTCCACGACGCGGACTATGATCGATGGCCAACAGAACATCCGCGACGCATTGTTGCTTGGCTTCAAGAAAAGGAAGAGTTCGAAATCGCTCATGCGATTTCTGCCCACTACACGAAATGGGGAGTAAGCTACGAGTCTCAACTCGACAAAGCCCTTCTGGCCTGCGATGAGTTGACCGGGTTCATCGTCGCCTGCTCTCTTGTGCGGCCTGAAGGGGTCAGAACTCTAAAGCCAAAAAGCGTTAAGAAGAAGCTGAAAGATAAGTCTTTCGCCGCCAAAGTGGAGAGAGACGAGGTTCAAGCCGGCCTTAAACTCCTTGGCGCTGACTTGACGGATCATATTCAGATGATCATTGATGCGCTCAAGCCCCATGCAAAAGAGCTTGGGATCATGGGCAAAGGCTGATCTTTGCAGCAAGTTTTGCAGAGAAAAAAGGAAGAACCGGAGGACTCCTATCGTTACTCGTTATAGCGACCGTCTCGACATTCCCGTGCGGAAAAAGACCTCATGTCTCCTCATGCATCGAAGAAAGCGCAGCATCTGGTTGAGCAAATCATTGCTCTTACCTGCTTAGCAATCGTCGGCGGGTTGACGGTCGGCGGTGTCCGCCTTGGTGAGTCCGTCCTCGTTTCATTGCTCGTCGGCGTTGGTGCAGCAGTTTTTCTACTTATTGTCTTGTTCTGCGGCTATGTTTCTTCGGCGATCTTGGTGGGGGTCATGCACTCGAGAAGATCGGTTGTTGACGCCAAACGGCTTGCCACGCAGGCTCGAGAAGCCGCGAGTAACCTACCTTCAAAAAACCGAAATCAGGCCAGCTCAGCGGGGGCGAGAGAGCGAAAGGCTGTTATTTCTTCTCTCAACTGATCCGTTGTAAGTACACCCATTTCGACCAAGGTGTCACCCAAAGCTGGGCGAGTCTCAAGCTGGATTCGAAGGATCTTGAAGAGTTCTTCCTCATTCAGGAAGCCAAGTTCAATGGCGAGATCACCAAATAGATAGTCATCTTGATCATTGGTTTGGGCATCGATTCGATCCGCTTGTAACTTGAGAATATTGAAGACTTCATTGATGCTAAGAAGCTCGTGTCTGAGTGCGATACGGCCAAGCGGTTGTTGTGCTTGCCGTTGTCTTTCCAAAGCAGCCACCAAGTGAGTTGTGGCCACAGTGTGCCTTTGGACCAAAAATTCACCAAATTTCACCGGGTTTTCCTCACAGTAGTAGATCCTTGACGCCTAACCATCTTGCATCCTCTCATTTCCCTGCGGCAATTTGACCGAATGCCATCAAGTCTTCCCAAAGTTCTTTTCTTGTCATGCATCCCATTTCCAACAGTACTTCTCCGATGGTGGCGCGAGTTTCACGTTGTTGTCTGAGCAATTCAAAGAGATCCTCTCGTTTGAGAAATGCCTTTCGAATCGCGATATCGCCAAAGAGCACGTCTTGAATGACTTGGTTTGAGAGATCGCAACGCTGTGCTTGTTTGGCGAGGATCTGGGCAACTTGCTGCGCAGTGAGGTAGCCGCCTTGGAGCGCAAGCCGCCCCAAGGGCGTTTGAATTGCCCTTTGTTTTTCCAAAGCCATATCGAGATCGGCCTGGCTCACACGCCTTCGTGAGACCAGGAATTCCCCAAACTGCACGTGGTTGACCTTTCTCCGCCTTGGCCATTTGCACTTCATTTAGCGAGATACCACCCACCATTTACTAAAGAGATTTGATGTCAGAAGTTTTGAAGAAAAGGAAAAGAATCTGTGGAGAAGAAAACAACGATATATGAAGATGCATAAATATGAACTTTAAGTGAATTGTTATTTCCTTCATGGGCATGCCAGAATCACTATAATTTCAAGCTTCAAGCATATACACCAAACCAATACTGGAGCATGAAATGACTAAGATACTGAGTTTCCTCATGGCATTCGTCGTCTTGGGGGCGTTAGCGTCCGCGCAAGGTAGCGTGACTTATCAACTACAAGACAGCAATGGAGTGACCAATAACCTGACGATTGACCCTCTTAACCAAGGCTCGCTTAGCGCCGATCTGGGGAGTCTTGGGACCCGTGAATTCGACATGTCCTATAGCTACGATGCCGCGCTCGATCTCGAAATCTGGAGCGGCCATTGGGAAGACAACAACGGCATGGAAGAGGAATGGGAAATCTGGCTCCTCGAAGATGGCACCTGGTTGCTTTTCCGGACACGTTATTTTGATGGTGAGCTCATCGACGACTACATGTCAATCTTGCTAGTCTTATAGGAAATGTTCACAAAAAAGGGGCCGCAACCCGTGAAGGTTGCGGCCCTTTAAGAGCGGGTGATGAGATTTGAACTCACGACAATCGCCTTGGCAAGGCGATGCTCTAGCCACTGAGCTACACCCGCAGGTGCCGCAAATAATACGCAGGTGGGGGCAGGTCTCAAGGGCAAGCAGCGAAAAAATCTCTATCTGCTCAGAATCCGAGTGCAGTGTCCCACGGTCTGAGATCTTATCCCCTCATGCCAGAGACGGCATCAATGACAATCGTTATGGCCCGGTCAATTTCGTCTTGCGTGGTAAATCGCCCTAGGCCGAAGCGCACAGCACTGAGCGCCTGTTGCGCCGGAATCCCCATGGCCCTCAGGACATAGCTGGGTTCAACACTGGTTGATGTGCATGCGCTGCCCGTGCTCACGGCAAGTTGTGGCATGGCCATCAAGAGTGCTTCACTCTCAATACTTGGGAAGCTGACGTTGAGATTGCTCTCGATCCGCTGCTCCAAGGAGCCGTTGATGATCAAGTCAGGGATGCCGGATCTTAGGCCTTCCATGAGTCGGTCTCTCAAGGCAAGAATCCTCAGACGATCGTCCTCCATGTCTTCTTGTGCGACCCTTGCGGCTTCCCCCATGCCAACAATGCTGGGAACATTGAGGGTTCCTGAGCGTCTCTTGGTTTCGTGACCGCCGCCGTGAATCTGTTCGACCACTCTGACCTGTGGATCTCGCTGCCGAACATAGAGAATACCAATGCCCTTTGGACCGAAGATCTTGTGACCTGACGCGCTCAGAAGATGTATCCCCATGGTCGTGACGTCGATGGGCAACTTGCCAAATGACTGAGCAGCATCACAATGAAATAGGGCTCCATGCTTGGCGCAAAGGGCGCCAATTTTCTCAACCGGTTGGATGACACCGGTTTCGTTGTTGACCATCATGATGGAAACGAGGCCACAACCTTCCGTCAAGATTGCTTCCAGATCAGCGAGATCAACGAGGCCATCAAGGCGGACATCCAGAATTGTTACACGGCAACCTTTCTTTTCGAGATAGGCGACGGTATCGAGTGTTGCCTTATGTTCGGTGGCCAAAGTGACTATGTGTTTGCTCGCAACGCTGCCTGATTCGACGACACCTTTCATGGCAAGATTGGTGGACTCGGTGGCGCCACTGGTCCAGACGATTTCAGCGGGTCGAGCGCCAATGAGGCGGGCCACCTGTCGTCGTCCCTGGGTGACTGCTTTTTCTGCCGCCCAACCGAAAGCATGTGTTCTGCTTGCCGCATTGCCGAAGGACCCCTGCAGATAGGGCAACATGGCGGTCAAGACTCGGGGATCGATGGCTGTCGTCGCGTTGTTGTCTAAGTAGATTGCTTCTTTGTTGTCCGCCATAATCCATCTCTTCTGATCCAACCTAGTTCTCACGGAATACGATAACGAAATGGAATCTTGATCCGCGTCCCTGGGGCTAACCGTAATCCTCGAGGGAGCTCCGGGTTTTCTTCGTAGAGGAGTTTCTTCAAGTCGTGGCGCCCTAAATATTTGCGCGCCAGAAGGTCAATCGTGTCGCCATCCTGTACGATGTATTCATAGTCGGCACCCTTGTCTGCCAGGCGCAACTCTTCAGCATTCAGATCAAAGCGATCACTGGAAACATCGTCTCCGATAGAGGGAGCATAGAGTTCTGGGTCTGTGATACTCGGATCCATTTCATCTAGCTGAATGGGGTTGAGATTCTCCTTAAGATGCGCTTCACGGTTTTCTCGATAAAACGCCTGATCCAGGGCAAATCCCAAGACCAAGAAGATGGCAAATCCGATAAGAGCGCAGCCAGTTTTTCCCATGCCCTAAGATACACGAAAATCCGTGCCCATGAAAAGAGGCGTCACCTCAGGGCGACGCCTCCTACAAATGCACTTATTTGTATTCCTATGACTTCGCGGGAACTCCACGGGATTTTAGCGCCCGTTTTGCTTCATCTCGTTTGTGGGCCCAAATCAAAACTGGGCTGGCCACAAAGATGGACGAGTAAGTTCCGACGACGACACCAATCATGAGAGTGAAAGACAAGCCTTCCAGTGGACTCTCAAGTCCGTAGTTCGCAATAAAGATGGCGGTGATCACAACAAACGTCGTGATTGACGTCAAAACCGTACGACTCAAGGTCTGGTTGATGCTGCGGTTCACCACTTCTTCGAAGCTCCCTCGGGAATTGCCCAGGTTCTCTCGAATCCGGTCAAAGACAACAATGGTGTCGTTCAACGAGTAGCCGATGATTGTCAAGAACGCTGCAATGACGTTTAGGGAAATTGGTACTTGGACGAGGCCAGTTTGGTTGGCGACGACAACAACTCCAAGACATTCGCCGCCACGGTGACAGACGATACGGTTCGGGCATTGATGCTCGAAGGGGCGGCCCGCTGGGAGTTTCGGTTTATCAACAATGCGTTGGAGCGCGACCAGCGGGTGGATGTCAAGCGGGTCGTTTTTCAACAGCCTTATCTGGGGATTCTGCAAGATACGTTTTTTCCCCGGTCGCTCAACATTCCGGCCGATGCGGACGACTTTTCAGACTCTCCCTTCGCCGAGCCGGACCTGGTCATTTTGGGCGACGTCGCTCCGAATGACATGCCGGAAAAGGGATGGCAGATG
>JAJRYU010000647.1 GCA_024275615.1 Planctomycetota bacterium | reverse complement strand
GGTTCTGGGAAGAACGATCACCTTGAATTGTGATAGGTCCTGGCGACTGAGATCGCGCGCATTGACGTGAATGTACTCCAAGTGAAGGTCTTCCAGTAACTTCTGCCACGACTCACGTGTCAAATCTTGGCTACTGTGATTCCTTTCATAGCTGGCTAACCGATTGACCCAATCCGATCCATCAAGTTGGCCGTCAATAAGCCAGTGAGCCCTATTTGAAGCGGCTGACTCGACGAGGGCAATTTCTGCTTTCATCGGCTTGGCCCGCATCCAAGAGCTCAATTGACCCTCTTTGAGCTGTTTTAAGGTCGGGGCTAGGCCGATGGCCCACGGCGAGGGTTCTAGGGTTTTTGGTGTCGGAAAGTAGTGTTTCGACGCCCACAGAATGACACCCCGATCGCCTCTCAAGAAGTAGTCCCATAGCTCGTGCACATTGGCCAGTGGATGTCTTTTGTCTGGGAACAATGTGTGCATCAACAATGTTCCATTTGAAGCAAATGAGCGCACGAGCTCTCGGGATCCACCGACGTCATAAGGCTCACAGAAATCGAGGTCCTTAAGAACCATGGCCCAATCAAGTCCACTAAATGGATGTGGGGCTCCACCACCGGTAAAACCTACGGGGACTTCGCTCAGTTGGCTGCGTGCTACACGGGCGAGGTCGGCGATCAACTTGGCGAAGTACGTATCAATGAACGCCCTGTGGTCAGCCCAGGGCGCGAAATTCCACAACGAAGGGTCCTTGATGAACTCCCGACGTCGTATTTCTGCCGTGGTTAGCGGGAGAATCTCAGCAAATGGCTTGGCCTTGGTGTGCCAGCCTTTAGCTAACTTCTCGGGGGTCTGGTATTTTTCCTTGAGATAGTGTCGAAAGGCCGCCATAGCTTCTTGAGAGAAACCAAAATCGATGGGGATGTTGCGCCGACCGAAAGAAATCTCATCGTCTAGGGCCATAGCCAGCGGTATGTTCCCCGGTGGCTCATCGCGATACCGGAAGAGGACTTGGCCAATACGATCCTTGATCTTCTCGATGACTTCGGGATCGAACAAATTGACCGGCCTGCTCAGGCCTGGGAATTTTCTTTGTTGTAACCAGGGGCCATAGACTTGGTCCCAAAGTTCATCGCGCAAAAAGAGAAATCCTTTGCCGGCAACATGATCCAGGTAGAACGGGCGGTGGAAGCGGCGGTGGATATCGTGCGCACTTGTCCCGGCAATGTTCGTCCCGGTAACTCCCAGTGGATCCAAAGCCGAGAAGAGGTCGGCGCTGGGTTTTGATTCAGAAGTGAGCCAGAGAAAGGACTGATAGCCGAGGAAATGTTCTGAGTCTTTTTCTTGAGCAAACGTCGAAGACGCCCAAATTCCGACACATAAGAATGTGACAAGATGTTGTTGCCAGGGCCTCGGCAGTCTCTGAAGAGTTGTGCCGAGCTTGAAATTAGTTCTTCGATGAAAAATCTGGAACATTCGATTCCTGGCCCTGACTCTTGTCTATTCGTAAGTCAAGACTACGTGGGACTTAGTGAACGATCAAGCGTTCAATCCAAGGTCTTTGATATGTAACGAATGGAATTGTCACACGTTGGACATCGTCTCAAGGGTGGTCTTTGTATCTCGCAAGAGATCTTGTGCCTTTGGACAAAATTGAAGCGGCAAGCCGCAAGTTCTAAACTGGTGACATCGTCCAATTCCTGGCTATCAACCGGAACGAGTAATGAATAAAGACGCGATCATACTGACTTTAGTTGTAGCAGTGGTCTTAGCTGCGGGAGCTGTGTTCTTCCTCTTCACCCAAGAAGATGAAGAAGCGGCTTTTACCCCGGCTGACGCAAACACGGCCGGGGAAGAACTCTTGCCCGACGCGCGGACCAAGGGGCCAGCGCGCACGCCACGCAAGGTTGGCGAATTCGCTGACGCCAAGCGCTGGGACGAAGGGACGGGTGCTGTGGTCATCGCCAACCCGAATCTGGACGAAGAGCTGGCTGCGGACATTGCTGGTCAGGTCGTCAACGGAGCAGGAGAGGGCGTCCCCGATGCCATCGTTGCTCTTTGCGTTGACATTGGCAACGCACGGGTCCTGAGTGTACTCGGTGAGGTGCGAACTTCCGCCAAAACAGACGAGAAGGGGTTCTACCGCATCAACAGCGTGGCCGTCGATGATCGATATGCCATCCGCGTGGAAGCCGAAAACTACGCCTCAAAAATCGAACAATGTGTGACCTTGGATGCTGGTGAGACTCGAAAACAGAATTTCCAGCTGTCAAGCGGATATGAGCTCAAGGGGCTGGTTGTTGATTCAGAAGACACACCCATTGCCGGAGCCAGGCTGCTGATCTCGGATCAGGCGACACGCTCTGCCGACCCCGAAATGGATATCGAGAAGATAGCCACAACCGACGAGAACGGTGAGTTTGTTTGCCGCGGATTGAATATCGGCATGAAACGAATCAGTTGCATGGCCAGCGGCTTTGGCACGCTGACAAAACTCGGCACGCAAATCTTGCAAGGCAAGGAGACCCCTCCCATCCAATTCAAGTTGCACGCCGGTGGTGTCTCGTTCTCAGGCCAAGTCGTGGATTCCGATGATGCCCTCGCTATTGAAGGTGTCATCGTGCGAGCTCAGCCGATTCGAACCGGTCGTCTCAATATACCGTCATTGAATTATCCTCCAGTGAAGACCGATGTCGACGGAGTCTTCAGTTTCGAAGGTCTCCAACCTGGTAGCTACCGCATGAGGTTCTTTGGTGGCAAGGGATATGCCGCTTCAGGCATGATGCGCACCGCCAAGGTCCCAAACCAAGCCGAGATGATTGTCAAACTTGATCGCGAACCGACAGCCATTGGCGAGGTTGTGGATGCCGAGACCGGGCAACCCATCAAGCGCTTCAAAATCTACTTCGCCAGAAGCAAAACCTTGATCATGGCAAGCCCACAGCTGAGCCAAAAGTTCGAAGACGAACAAGGTAAGTTCGAATATACAGGTGTACAAACAAAACCACGGACCATGAATAAGTTCTATCTTCATGCAACAGCGAAAGGATACGCTGGCGGCGCCAGCAAAGAGCTGACAATCAACGGCCGTGAAGACATTGAAGGCGTGCGAATCGAAATGTATCGCGGTGCTGTCGTGACTGGTAAAGTCGTCGATTCCAGCGGCAATCCAGTCAACAATGCCGAGATTGATCTGGTACCGCAAATGGGTGCTCCCAATTCCAATCAGAATGCCGGCCTCTTCGGCGCTCTAATCTCCAACGGCACACGGACGACACGTCGCAAGGGTCGGACGAACGAGAAGGGCGAGTTCCGTATCGAGAGCGTCGCCGAGGGTTGGTACAAACTCAACGCTAATCACAATCGTTTTGCCGATACGGCCAGTGAAAGCTCAATCGAGGTGGGCCGCAGTGGCGAATACGAATTTCCACCACAGATCTTGATGAAGGGCGGAACGATCAAGGGACGTGTGCTCACCAAAGATGGCAATCCAGAAAAAGGTGCGCGTGTTCGTGTGCAGATGAAAGGTGGACTGGGCGGCGGTGCTGGCTACAACAAACAAACTGACAGCGCCGGTCGTTTTGAAATTCACAATATCCGACCGGGCATCTATCGTGTCACAGTCGTTGAACGAGGCGGTCAAATTGATTTGGGCAGCATGTTCACCCAAGCCCTCAATACACCGACAGAGATCACTGTAGGGGATGGGTCAGTTCAAGACGTTGGAGACTTGTAGAGCACGAGGTCACAATCACGGCATGTCCCGAAAAACCTGGTGACGAATGAGTGACACTTTATGACACGCGATGGAATGCTCTTAGTGGTTGTCGTTCTCTCAGTCGTGGCCGCAGCCGTCATCTTCCTAAATGGCTTCGGCGAGAACGGCACTCAAGAAGGCTTGGCGAACGAGAAAGTTTCGCCCTTCGACAAGAAGAAAATCAATGAGCCCGTTGGCCCCAAACGGAACAACATTTCTGTAGAGAAGAAGCAGCCGGAAGAGATCACGGACTCCCGTCCTGAGAGAGCGATTGAAGCTGTCACAACTGTGGACGATTTCGGCATGCCCTGCGCGGAGGTCTTCCTGTCGGTAACCCATCGAGATGGATCTCCCTTTGCCAATGCTCGAGTGAGGCTTTTCGCCATGACCCGCAGTACCTTGAGTGGCACCCAAAGGGGGGCTCTCCTTGAGGAAAAAAGATCTAGCACTGACGGAACGGTTCGCATTGAGAGACTTGAAGCGAGCCTGGACTATGCTCTGCGAATTGACGCGCCTGGATTTCGTCGATTCGAATTCAATCCTCTCGCTTTGGTCTCCGGTGAGGTCAGCTCCTTGACAGTCGTCCTTGCCGAAGGATTCCAGATCAGTGGTCGGGTTGTTTCTGAGCTAGATGGCAGTGTCATCGTCGGGGCGCGTATAGCTATCTACGATCTAGCAGATTCAACGACAGACCCCGAAGCTGCAATTGAGTCGGAAGCAACGACTGACAACAATGGGGAATTCGTTGTACTTGGCTTACGTGCGGGGCCGAAACGCGTGTGCACTGTGGCACGCGGGTATGGCGGTGAAACCCGCCCTTACGTGGCCTTGACCGCGGCAACCCCTGACCTCAAGCTCGAAATCCGACTTCCCAGTGGCGCTGGGATTTCTGGAAGAGTTGTGGACACTGAGGGGAAGTCTATTGTCGCCGCTGATGTTCTTGTTTCGCCGGTGAGAGGTTCCATGAACCAGGCGCCGCAAGCTTGGTATCCATCGATCAAGACTGATGTTGATGGCCGTTTCGAATCTGTAGGTTTGTTGCCTGGCCTCTACTTCCTGC
>JAJRYU010000646.1 GCA_024275615.1 Planctomycetota bacterium | reverse complement strand
CTTGTCTCCTACTACCGGCGATTCTCATTTGATTCAGCCGGCCGATTCGGTATAATATCTCTCGGTAGGAAGCCTCGTTTGGCACTGTGCCCGCCGCACACACGGCGGGCGTTTTTTGTTCAGTGGAATGGACCAGCGGGGAATCGAACCCCGAAGCACAGGATAGGAAGCCCCGCTTGACGACCACGCCCTGGCCCGCAATCCGGTCAGTCCTGTGTAGTCAGTGCGAGTTTCTTGGTGGCTCCAATCACCTTCAACTCGTCTCCAATTACCTTTGCGGCTGCCTCATCGAAGACACGTGCATTTCCTGCCCAACCAAAGGGCTGGATGTCACGAGATCGGATGATGTACTCGACGCGATGCGTAGGCACACCGAGTCGTCGGGCGATTTCACCAACAGTTGGCATCGCTGGGGCAACTACTGCCATCAGAATTCTCCTTGCTATTGAGCCATGGAATAGAACCGCCGAATATGCGGTGTGCTGTATCTGATACTGCAATAAGCAAGGGGCGTGCCAACAACTCTGAGGCACATTTTTCCGAGAAAAACAGCGGTTTGGGCGCTAACCGCAAAGAAAAGGAAAGACTATCTTCTGCAAAGGAAAGTCTTCAGGGGCTTGAGGAAAGTCTGGGCACGACAATCCACTGTCGAGGAAAGTCTTTAGACGTCCTAGGAAAGACATCTAACGTAGAAGTCTGAGGGGGAACTTGGATCACCCGAATGGAAGTCAGGCAGAGGCTGCATTTACCAGACCGAATTCTTGATACCTCTTTGATGCTTGGGAATCGCTAACGTCCATAATCTCAGCAGCCCGGCGCTGCAGGCCAGAACCGTGGGCAAAGCCCTCTTCGCGAGCAATCTCGTCTGCCAGGGTCCAGGTTTCGCGTTGGCAGACGCTTTCGTCCAGTGCTTCAACCTCAGAGACAACATTCTCTGGTAAATCGATGTGTGAGAGGCTTATGGTAGCCGCCTCATCACTTTTCATTCGCGCCTCCGCAGTCGCCATCTTGCTCTGAAGCTCGCGAATGTTGCCCGGCCAACCATAGCGAAGTAGAGCGACGAGGCATTGATCAGAAATCCCATGCTTGCTAACAAAGTGCTTTGCGAGCAGGAGTATATCGCCTCGCCTTTCTCGAAGAGGTGGAATGACAAACTTGACTGGAATGCGGTCAAGAAGATCGCGCCGAAGACTACCATTCGAGACAGCTTCTTCAACATCGGCGTTCGTAGCAAAGATGCAACGTACGTTCGGAGTGAAGCTTTCCCCACCAATCTTCTCGATGCTTCGGCTCTCAAGAACCGAGAGGAAGATGACTTGCAAGTCGAGGGAAAAGGAAGCGAACTCGTCAATAAAAAGCGTCCCGCCTTCAGCATTGATCAAATGGCCTGGACGACCATTCTTGTCGATTCCCTGGATGCCATGACCTTTACCATGGCCGACCCATTCTCCACGTTGGATATTGATGTCGCCACCGCCGCCACCAGCATTCACCACCTTGAAGGGCTCTGTGACGCGTGTACTCGAATCGTGAAGCAGCTTAGCGATATGCGTTTTGCCAACGCCTGGTTCCCCGAGGAGTAGCACCGACGGTATCTTGTCCATCAGGTTTGCGTGGTGAATCCGCTCAAAGACCTCAAGCAGCCTGGGGCTTGAGCCCACTACGATCCCATCCGGATCGATAGTCTTT
>JAJRYU010000645.1 GCA_024275615.1 Planctomycetota bacterium | reverse complement strand
ACTGAGGCGCTTGACATCCTTGCAAAATTCAAACGGTGGTTTCGGATGGTGGAAATCCGACTTGAGTTCTCTCCACCTCACATCCTATGTCTTGCACGGTTTGGCGGCGGCTAAAGATGCCGGTTATTCCGTTTCAGACGTGATGATTAAGCGCGCTGCGGACTGGTTAGAAAAGGAAGTTCTGGAGGAGAAGAACACCCAACTTCTGTCCTACGCATCTTTTGCTTTGGCGACGGCCGGACGCAAGCCGAGCAAACTCTTAGACCACGTATTTGCCACTAGGGATGAGCTGTCGATTCAATGCAAGGCCCAATTAGCTTTGGCCTTTTCTCGTGTGGGCGAAAAGAGCCGTGCACAACTGGTGATGAAGAATCTCAACGATTTCGTCCAAGTAGACAAAGACAACGGCGTCGCTTGGTGGTCTGGGGGATCACGGTGGTGGTATTGGCATGATGACGAGGTCGAAACCAACGCATTCATGCTCCTCGCCATGGCGGAGATCGCACCGGAGGATGTCAACCTTGAGGCACTCAGCCGCTGGCTCATCTTCAATCGCAGTGGCAATCGTTGGAAATCTACGCGGGACACAGCAACATCGATCTTGGCCTTGGCGCGCTACTTGAAGGCGTCGGGTGAATTGAAACCTGACTACGAAGTTGTGGTTCGGCTTGGCTCAGAAGAGTTGAAGCGCATCAAGATTACGTCTGACAACATGTTCATGTTTGACAACAAAATTGTTGTCCGCGGTGATGCCATTGGTTCAGGTCCGTTGCCATTAACGGTAGAGAAGGTTGGGCCTGGAAAACTCTATGCTACTTGTCGTGTGAAATATTTTTCTTTGGAAGATCGGATCAAAGCGTCTGGCTATCAGATTGAAGTCGAACGTCACTATTTCGCCTTGAAACCCTATGAGAAAATTGTCGACCAAGGTGGCACGCAGCGCAAGGTACTGGCTTATGAACGCAAAGAGATCAAACACCTCGACCAAGTCCCTGCGGGTACGGAAATCGAAGTGGATCTCTCAGTGACTGCAGCGAACAACTATGAGTACATCATGCTGGAAGATCGGAAACCCGCGGGTTTTGAACCTCTGCAGCTTGTTTCTGGTAGACGATATGGCAACGGCGTCTGCTCGAATATGGAATTGCGGGATGAGAAGGTTGTCTTCTTCGTGACCTGGTTGCAGAAAGGAACTCACAAGATTACCTATCGCATGAGGGCTGAGATTCCTGGGACCATTAACGCCATGCCCTGCAAGGCTGAGGCAATGTATGCACCCAAGTTGGGCGGCATTTCAGATTCTTGGCGCGTGAAGGTCATGGAGGACCTCAGATGACCAAGTGCTGTCGATATGCCTTGTGCCTAAAGCGAGGTCGAGAAGTGGCGACATTTTTGTTGAAGATACACGAACAGGGATGGCCGTGACCTTCTTTCTGATCTGCAACTCGCCAACCATCCTGCATTCGAGTCGATATGCCGAGGGGAGGCAGGATGCACAAAAGGCGATTGAAAACGGGGAGCCGCGGATCATGACGGTAGGCCTTCCTGTTCTTCAGCACGGTTTTGTAGACTTCCGAACCGGGCTGTGTTGGCGAAACTTGGGCTGCGCTATTGATGACAAAATTCTCTCCTATCTTGAAGGCTACAATGACACGATTGAGCGCGCTTTTTTGCTGGGAGAGTTGAAGGGCATGAGTTTCAAGGCCAAGATCATGGCCAAGAAAGAGGTCCTGAAGGCATCCTTGAAGGGGGGACGCCTGCGGGACCGGCGGTGTCATTTCTCGATTTGACAGCACGCTTCAGTTAGAGCATGGTCTCACCCAAGAGGACATACATGACGACTGAAAAACATTCCAAGATGTGGCTTCGCCTGATGATTGGTGGCGGTGTTTGTTTGGCCATCGTGAATCTCGCGGGTCATAGCCTACCAGGTTGGTTACATGCCGGTTTTTTGGGCCTTGGTGGCTTGGCCATCGTCTTTGGATCATCCGAGGTGATGATCGAGGCTGTGGAGGGCTTTGCGGCTCGTCGCAAGATGAGCACTTTTGTTGCCGGGACAATGGCAGGCCTAGCAAGCAACATTCCTGAGTTGGTCATGCTCGGTTTTGTGCTGGCCGCCACGCCTAGAGTAGGTTTCATCGTCTCAGTGCTGACGCTTCATGTCGGCGCCTCCGCGTTTGGGCTCTACTGCGGATTCTTGCCGCGGGACGTTGAAGGGCAGGCAGCCATGCCTAAACCCCTTGTCAAGTTGAGTACCGATCTCTACGCCGCTGCGGCTGGAGCTTTTTTTGCCATTGGCTCAGTTTTCATCCTCATGAACACTTTTCCAGTTGAAGGCCAGGATGGCAGAGAATTGGGGGCTACGGATCTCTATGTCATGGGGGCAGCTCTGCTCCTTATTCAAGTGGTATCCGTCTTTCGGTTGGTGAAACGTTTTTCAGGTGCTGAAGAAGAGGGAGACGAATTGGCCGGGGAGCCAGTACATGGTGCCATGTCGGTGGGAACAATCGCTGGACTTTGCGTAATTGGACTTGTGGGGGCAGTTATCGGTGGCCACTCTGTTGGTGAATTTGCCTCCGTTCTGGTCAGTGCCCTCAGCGAAGCCGGTTATTCTGAGATGTTTGGTGCCTTGATATTAGCTGTCTTTTCGGCATCCGGGGCTTTTGTGATGATCGGCACAGCGCACTTCAAAGGCAAGTATGACATCGCCATGGCGAATGCCTCGGGGGCTGTTTCTCAGGTGCCTTTTCTGGTTCTGCCCTTGGCATTCATCATGCTCGCTGTTTTTAGTCAAACAGGGATCATCCCCACCCTTCCACACGGGGGTGTGATTCCCATCGACTTTCAAACAACGAGCTCGATTTTTCTTGGGTTCCCGTCTCTCCTGATCTTGTGGAAGGCCGTTCAAGACGACGGCAAGGTCAATTGGCTCGAAACGACATCGATGATTGCCATCTTCTTTCTGGTGATCTACCTCATTGTGGTGCATGGCTGAAAGCCGCCTGAATGCCATATCGAGGGTAAGGGATCGTTGGCGAGCCTTACTAAACAAACAGCCCCTCGATTCGTCCCACTTTGCTCACCGAAATGGAAGGCCAAGTGGCCTCCTGGTCTGAACACCAGACCGGGGTGTGGGGCGAATCGAGAGGCTGTTTGTCTCGATCAAAGGCATCGCGAAAAGACCGCTCCAGGGCGGGGCCGGGTGAGAGACCGCGGGGGAATTGGCTTGAGGAGCCGGTTTCTCACGTCGCCGCGCAGAGGCGTTGGGGGTACATCCGAAGGGCAAGATGGATGTTGAAGAGGGAGGGT
>JAJRYU010000644.1 GCA_024275615.1 Planctomycetota bacterium | reverse complement strand
CGTGGGGTCATGGAGAAGTGTTCCTTTTGCGTTCAGAGGATCCAAGCGAGTAAGGCAACTGCCAAGCGACACGGCCGCAAATTGCGCGATGGAGAAATCCAACCAGCTTGTGTTCAGAGCTGCCCAGCGGAGGCCATTACTTTTGGTGATTCTGCCGATGGCAAAAGCTCGGTTTCTCAACGCGGGCTTGACCCGCGGCACTATCATGTGCTGGCTGAATTGAACGCCAAACCGTCCGTTGGCTATCTCGCCAAGGTTCGAAATACTACGGATTGATGATATTTGTCGCGTGGATCGCAAGATCTGGAATGAGCGATTTGCTGAGCGCGATGACAAAGGAAACTCGAATGACTGAACAACATGTGAGTGACAACGAAGTTCAAGAGCTCGGTCTCGTTCCGGTCGAAAAGTCGATGGCGGCGATTACAACCGATGTCTCGTCGATTGTGGAGCGACGTGCGACTTGGCTGTGGTGGGTGTCGCTTGCCGGGGCAGGCATTCTTGCATTGATTGGTTTGGCCGCGATCGTTTACGAAACCATGATTGGTATCGGGACGTGGGGACTCAACACAAGCGTTGGTTGGTCCTTCGACATCACGAATTTTGTTTTTTGGATTGGCATCGGCCACGCAGGAACGTTGATATCAGCAGTCCTACTCCTCTTGAATCAACGGTGGCGCACGTCGATGAACCGCGCGGCGGAAGCGATGACCCTTTTTGCCGTCGTGTGTGCGGGCATTTTCCCCTTGATTCACTTGGGGCGGGTGTGGTTGGCGTATTGGGTGCTTCCCTACCCAAATAGTCGTGGTCCGCTTTGGGTCAATTTCCGCTCACCGCTCATTTGGGACGTGTTTGCGATTTGTACCTATGGCCTTGTTTCCTTGACATTTTGGTATGTCGGTCTTTTGCCTGACATCGCGACACTTCGTGAACGCCCGGGAATCTCGAAAATGCGCCGCTGGATCTACAATGCAGCGAGTTTAGGATGGAACGGCTCTTCGCGAACGTGGATTCGATATGAAACTCTCTACTTGCTTCTCGCCGGATTGGCCACGCCTCTCGTTATCTCAGTTCATAGTGTTGTGAGCTTTGACTTTGCGACCTCTGTCCTGCCGGGTTGGCATTCGACGATCTTTCCGCCTTACTTTGTCGTTGGGGCTATTTTCTCTGGCTTCGGCATGGTCCTGACATTGATGCTTGTGGCTCGCAAGACAATGAACTTGGTGGCCTACATTACCCAGCGCCATATTGATGCCATGTGCAAGGTGCTGATTCTAGCGTCGTCGATCGTTGGCTTGGCTTATGCGACAGAGGCCTTCATCGCTTGGTATTCGGGAAGTCCTTTTGAACAGCACATGTACATTAATCGAGCCTTTGGCCCGCAGTGGTGGGCATTTTGGCTTACGGTCTTTTGCAACGTCGTTGCGCCCCAGTTTCTGTACTCTCCCCGCATTCGCCGCAATCTTCTTGCTGTTTTTGTGATCGCGATTCTTGTCAACGTTGGCATGTGGTTTGAGCGCTGGGTGATCATTACTGTCTCGCTTCAGGAAGGATTCCTGACGTCGTCTTGGACCACCTATTCTCCTACCCTGG
>JAJRYU010000643.1 GCA_024275615.1 Planctomycetota bacterium | reverse complement strand
TTGTTGAAAAACTTGTCCTCGATGCCGAAAACAGGAAGACCGATCGCTTGTCTCAGAGACTCTCCAAGGGGCATTGAAGAACACTCTAAGCACTCAGACCAAGCCTTGAGCACTTCCTCAAGACCTCGGTTGAAGGCAAGTGTGCCGCTCGTTTTCAGTCGGATGGAAACCCGAACCCCTGGCACGCAGCTATTCTGAAGCGGCGGCACTGCCAACGAGCGAAGTGCCAAACTAGATGATGTTGATCAAGACCGCGTTAGAGATCGACATGGTGTTACCAATGTTCGTGACGGCGACTCCCTGAAGTACGAATCGAACTGAAGAGGTCACTCCCCCAATAACGGGCAAAGAAAACGGCGCAGGGCCAGGGCTGAAAAGGGCACCCGGATCAAAAGCAAGGGAGTCGGCTAGAGTGAAAAGCCAAGGGAGTGTCGAAGCTGTCGGGCTAGGAGGGAATACGAAGTCGCCAATGGATGAACTGTAGACGGTCATCGCATCGGGTACGCCGAACATGCCGAAAATGATAAAATCTGTCGCTCCCGATGTTAGTGGATCTGCATCAAAGCTGATGGCGAAGGACTGATTCACAGCGAGATCGACGCGCCGTGCCGGAAGACCCGCACTGCCGTTTACGCGCAGCAACTGACTGCCACTGGGATGGTTGCCACTCGCCAGAGTGGACAAGACTGGGCTCATGGTAATGCGCGTCACTGCTCCAGGGGCACCTGACACTTTGTATGCATCCAGGATAAGATCCTCGAACCCGTCACCGCCGACATCTGACATGACAGTGAATGATCGCGTAGCGGCCCCACTACCTACCGGAAGCAGAAGATGATCAAGGAGTCGCAATGATGACGACGAGTAGAGATCGACAAATTGGGACGAGTTCGACAAGACTATTGAGCTCGTCACAACAGCGATATCACGCAGCCCATCGCCGTCAAGATCGGCAATGCTGCGGCTCAAGTCAGTTGGCATGTTGGGTAGAGCCGACAGTGTCGACGATATGTTCGAGCCGCTCAGCCCGGATCTCGTGGTGATTTTCTTGATACCGAACAGTGTTGCATCAGATTCGGTCACCATGAAATCCTGAAACCCATCCCCATCAGTATCGCCAACGACCGTCGCTGCTTCTCCCAGAGTTGATCCTGGGGAAAGGCCAAATGTTGAATGCAATACCGTTCCATTGGTGAGGTCGTAGACTCCAACATAGCCGTGGTTTTGGCTGGTGCCTTGGTTCGCCCAGGGCGCTGTCACAAGAATCTGGAGCGAACCACTGCCATTGTTGTTGCCAAGGAAATGTGCAGTCCTAGCGAAATCAGAGATCGCCAGGTATGAGAGCGAATGTAGCTGTGCGCCAGAACCACCGGAAAAGACGTGGACGATACCCTGCGTTGGATAGACTCCCGCGATGCTTGAGCACGCGAGAATCTCCTCCTTGCCATCGCCGTCCATGTCACGCATGTCGAGGTAGTAGCCAAATAGATCAAGACTTCCGTTATTGGGAGGAGTGCTGGTCGGTACCGGTATGACCGCGACCAACACGTTCGTTTTCGGGTCAATTATTTCCAATCGCTGCGCGGTTCCACCGACTGCAGCAACAATAAGGTTGATTGTGCCGTCACCATTAAAGTCGCCCGAGGCGAGTGAATAGCCATAGAAACCAAGAGCGGAAAAACCCCAATACGTTGTGATGACTGAATCCGTCGCACTTGAAATCAAGCGCACGCTACCGAATTGACTGGTGATCGGATTGATTTCTCGAAAATCCGAAACGGCGTAGTCTTCGACTCCATCGCCATCGAGGTCACCCAGGGCTACTGTTCGCAGAATGGGAATTGAGAGTGGCGAATTCTGAGGTACATGGCCAAGACACGCTGCAGCAATCGCGATGAAGACGGACAAGAGAAGAAGAAGGTCTTTCACCCGTGATCTCCAAACACTTCCAGCCAAATGAATCTTCAGTCCGTCTCACAACGCAAAATACATGCCGATGCTGAATCCACTGGGGGCTCAGATCCAAGGATAGCGTTGGGACACCCCCTCGCCTGTTCTCGACGAGTTCGGAATACGAGAAGGACATATCGGGTAAAGAACAAGAAAGTCGGGCATCGCCCCAGACTGCTACTCCTGGGTAACGTCAAAACCGGCTCTACCGGAACTATCCTTGCAGACGAGCGACCGTGCTCACATAACGAGCTAGCACTCGCCCCAATTCCTAAGAAGCCAAGCCCGCCACATCCAAGTCATCAGCGAGAAGTCGCATCTCCAATGCGCGACCAGCAGGCCCCACGGCTGGCTCAGTAAACGTCAAGCTGATGACGTGTCTGTGGGGCTTCCCGCAGCATCTCTCCACCGACCAGCACTTCGTCTATCGGGGCGTCGCGGGTTTCACGAGCATCGGTGTTTGTGCCGTACTGGACAGCGATACTCTGGATTGGTTTCCTGTTCCGGGGCTGACGATCTTGAAGGTCGTTGCCAGCCAAGGTCGCAGCGGCAGTCACTTGATCGACGACTTCTTCAAGTCGAGATAGGGGCATGCCCATGCCAGCTGTGGCGATGTCACCATCAATGTCAGGGAAGGTTTTGAAAGGAAGCCGGCGACTCGCGACCACCCACAGAGTGATAGCGAAAATGGCAAGCAAGGTGAATACCGATGTTCCGGGCCACCGCATCACCAAATCGACGAATCGCCCGGGTATTCTCTCGCTGGCGGGTTGTCGACGTTCTTCATCCAGGATGAATTGCCGAACATGCTCAAGCACACGCAAGGCGTCTTGGGATCGACTTTTTCTTACTTCCAGCATGCCCGCACGTTTGCCGTTAAAGTCGATACGGTCTTCTGGCCGTTCGAAGCCCTCTTTGATCTTCGCCACATCCCCAAGCCTGACCTCGGCACCCGTCGACCCTGAAGTGATCACGACGTCATCAAATTCGCGGAGGCGGCGGCGCTGCCCAGCAAACCTGACAATGACATCTCTTTCGTTGGTCTTGATGGTACCGTCTGGAAGGTCAATGCTCTGATCAGCCAAGGCAGTTGCAACGTCGGCGACGGTGATTCCCAGACTGTTTAGACGGACTTGCGGCGATTCGATTTGGATCTGATGGTCTGAGAATCCACGAATCTTGACTTCGAACACACCGTCAACCCGTCGCAGACGATCGGCAATGCCCTCCGCTATTTCGCAGCCGAGTCACTCCAACTCCCTGGCGCACCGTATTCACAACCTTTTGCCTTGAGGCCGATTGATGATTCAATTCCGTAGGCAAGCTTCGCTCGAAGTGACATAATATCAATTGCGGGGTATGAAGTAGCCCCTCGCTTCGTTTCAGGTACAGGTTTCAGAATCAATCATGATGTGTCGCCGGAGAAAGTTGTGTCCACCAAGCGCATTGTCTTGGCCATCTGTGTGATGGCGATTGTTGTTTGGCATCACGGCGTCAAGCTATTCTAAACGGCCCAAGCGCACGGAGAGGTCCTTGCCTCAATGCCAACACAGTGATCTTCGCAGCGATTGGCCACAATCGGCCGTAGTCTCAGCGAGTGAGGAACTTGCTCGAGTGTGGCGTTAGCGCCGGGAGAACGGGGGAGAAACACCGTTTGACTCGATGACAAGACCCCATATGAACGTTCAGAAGTATTTTTTGAGAATCTGCGATGAGATTCGCAGCGAGCGGGATCAAGAAAGAGTAAGCCCGCCACGCCGAGGGGGCAACCCCGCATGGAAAAGGAGAGTAGGATGCAACACATGATGCGAATGGGAGTAGTTCTTGTCCTGGCCACGGTCCTTTGCAGTGACCTCATGGCCCAATACACCTATGGCGTTGGCAGCCCAGGATCAGGCGGACTAACACCGCGTATTTCCTGTAATCAAGCCTGGATGGGCAACT
>JAJRYU010000642.1 GCA_024275615.1 Planctomycetota bacterium | reverse complement strand
TCCAGCTCTCTTGCTATCCGGGCGCGCGTCTTCTCCGAATCTCCTTCGCGCCGATCCTTGTACAGCTTGAGAACGTAGTCATCTTGGATTTGGGACGCACGAACCGATCTTGAGATTGTGTTCAAGATGTTACTCGCCGATTCACTTAGGACCTTTTTCACTTCCTTGTCCGGGTGAATGTGGCTGTTCGAACTTAGATTTGCAATGCCAGTGACAGACTCTTGGATCTTTGCGCGCGCAAAGAGATGGTCAATCGTCGGGCGACAAAGAAAAACCTGCCCCTGGCCTCCCTTGCCGATCTCACGCGAAGCTCGCCACGAATACTTGGAGCCGGTCGTTCGAAGTGGATTTCCCTCATGAAAGTGAAGCTCTTTCTTTGTTTCTATCATTTCACAGCACCGAAATAGACTTGAGAACAGGATGTGGATTGCCTGAATGAAACCCGGCGCATCATAGTTGACTGGGAGGTCAAAATTGACCACTGTCCCTACCACTTTTTCGAAACACTGCCGTTACAATGCCCTACGCCAGTCAATTCTCACCGTACTTTAGATGATCAGCCGAGTCAATCACGGCGTGATATGCTCCGGCATGCATCTTCTGAACAACCTCATCACCGCTTTCGTCGCGCTGCTTAAATCGACCATGCTTTGGGTCAAAGAGACAGACGAAGTACGCTTGGACTTTCACGGTGGCATGAAGAAGCTGATCGTCGGTGAATGCCAACGGTGGTATGATGGAAATTCGCGAGGCAAAAACGTGGTTTGGCGCCTCGGATTAGGTTTCCGGGAAGGACAGAACGATAACGGTGAAATCATCAAATCTGGCGGGATCGAAATTCGGTTTACTTCATCGGATTGGGTTTTCGGGAAGCACACGTCGGGTTGGAATTCTGGTAGGAACAATGCCCGTCTGGCCTACAACAAGGAGAAGATAGTTTGAAGATTTCCATCGAGTTCGGCTACTACCCCGGTGCAATTGACTGCCAGGTTGGCGATATCCGCGTTAAGACGTCGCCCGACCTCGACCAGACGGTCGCCCAAGTATCTGCAAGCGCCGGGATCGAAAAGGGCTGGATCTACGCTCCTGCGGCATGTAGCAGGGACTTGATGACCGGCGCAGATTCAGAGCATCCCTACAGCGCTCGAGTGTTCGGCTTGCCAAAGACTCACGTACTCGAACACTCCAGTGCCGACAGCGACGAGCACATGAGTTTTCTTGTTTGGGTGCTCGGCTTCATCCACGGAATCCGACTAACGGAAACAGAGGCTGGTTTTCTCGACGCCACCCCCATCGAGCCTGGAAAACTCCATGACATCGTACTCTTAGGGTCGAACACGGAGTGCAAAGCGCTCGAGCACGCCGAACGTTTCTGGCACGACCAATCAGCCAATCCTCGGGTACCAAAAGCCCTGACCGCAGTCATTCATGCCATGTTCGTGGCTCAGTATCCGCCGTCGTTATCATTCGAGCGGTTTATCTACCTATATACAGCGCTCGATGGCTGCTACTTCGTGCACCGCGAAATGCAAGGGAAAGCGCAAAAGCGGGTGAAGCATTCCGAGCGCGTCGAGGCGCTATGCAAGTCGTTTGGGATTCCTGTTCCGAGTTGGGCCGCCCCCAACGATTCCGAGAACATCGCCGCCAACCGAAACGAGACGCTGCACGAAGGGCTCTTCTTCGACAAGCCACTTGGGTTTTCGGTCTATGGCGGCAATTTGAACTCCGACACGCAGCGTGGCAACACCGTACTCGAGATGCAGAACTTGGTGTGTCGTCTTCTCTGCGCGATTCTCGATCTGCCTGATACGACCTACATCACCACACCGGTCAACGACCGTCAGATGCACGGAATGAAACTGTAGCGCGATCTCTTCAGATGCGCGTCTTTTTGATCCACCGTATTCGTGGTTCAGCCTGCCCACACGAATCTTCTTTTCGACACCGTATTGGACAAAGGCGAAGCACCTGCCGAATGACCTGTGGTAGGGTCGAGGACTGGCACGGTGGTCCGTTGGAACCTCGCACAAGTCTGGGAATTGGACATCGACCGGCTGACCTCAACATCGAGGGACTGCGAATAGAATCCTCAGCAAATGCGAATGGCAGAGAGGAAGGGCTCAATCCGCTTATCTGAACTCAATTGTCAGCTCAACAACGTCCATCGGAGGCACAATGGCCTTCACAAACGCCTCGGTCGAGTCTCGGCTAGTCGACTCAATGCCATTTCAGCGGCGCTGTCAAGTGAGGGCTTAATGCTCGCGATGTGGACCCCTTCTCGCTCTAATAGTTGCCGAACGTCGGTGATCACATCGGCGTCTATTCGAATTTTTCTGAGCACAGTGCGGCCAGTGACCGTCGAATACTTTTCAATAATGTCCTCAAGTGCTGGCCACCATTTCCACTCATTAACCTCAGCGACAAGGGGATTGTCGAAATAGGTAAAAATGCCGCTTTGGGCCTTCAGAAACGGACTGTGAGAACGGGCCACATCGTGAAGTTTAGGCCCCCTCGCACTCACAGTATGGTTCACCGCAAGGCAACGCGTGTCCAAGGCCCAAACGCAAGCGTCAGTCTCAACTGATGGGTCTTCAACCGCAAAGAACGCCGCAACGAGGGGGTCGCAGCTCCAGTCCAACAGCCGAGTTGGAACACCATGATGCTGCGCAACCTCAACGCCGTAAAAAAGTACATTGTCAATGACCTGTAGATTCGCGGCTTCGTCCAATGCAGCTTCAACCGCCTTCACACCTCGGCTGGAGCCGACATGGCTATGCGGCAAGGGAATTCCAAGTTCATTTGCGATTGACAGGAAACTATTAAACAACTCGGCTTCGGCTGCGTTAGACATGATGACATCGCGAATCCACCTGGGCGAATCTTGGTCCGCCATTGACGACATCAAATGATCAACTCTGGAACGGAAAGCACTAATACCACTTTGAGGATGTCGCCAAGTGGGAGGCAAGAGCTTCCAACTCTCGTCTCTGTGACCACGAAAGACCCACGGACAGCTGTCGCCACTACACTGCCCCCACCATTGAGGATTCGAGCGCCTTAACTGTGAAAGGACTTGCAATGCATCAAGGCCATCATTGTCACAGATGTCGATCGTCTTGCCCGATTCGACAAGTTCATTTTTCATTTGATCTTGTCCCTCATGGAAACTTGAAGCAGTTCCCCCAATACTTGGAACACCGCTCAAATCTAACCGTACTGTTGGACCAAGTCAGTGTCAACCAGTGCCCTGGACAGCTGTGAGAGTCGAGTGACCTTCGGTGCCGCATACGGTTCAAACATTCCATCGCAGCAAGACGGCACTGTCGTCGGCGAACGCCATCGGTGATATGATGAAAATTCGCGAAGATGAATCGCGACCTACTTCAGCGGATTAGATAAACGGGAATCAAAGATGAACGCGCCAAACACCCAACCATTTGACAGTTACACTAAGTTCGTTGAGCAGATTGTCTTGCCACGACTGCTGCTGCAACCAAACAACCAGAGACTCGATGGTCAAAGCGGTGAAGGCAACTGGGACGTTGCCGGTCTCTTCAAACACGACAACGCTGTCTGGCGTGCACACGAAGATTGCCACTTTGAACCCCTTCTACTTGCGTACTACCACGAAAAGTACCATGGCGAGGCAGACACGTTTCAGCGCACCGCTACGGAGAAAAGCATCCGGCTCGAATTAGTTTCCGAGCTTGCAAGTTTTCGCCGCAGCAGGCATCGGCACATGTACATCTACTTGGCGGAATAATGCTGTCACACTCGCTGACTGAGTGACTTGTAAAACCGACGGACTGTCCTGCCCGCTCTTTCAGAACGCCATCGCAATAACGCCCTACGCCGTTCGAGATTCACCGTATTTCTGAGTGCTCGCGATGTCAACCAATGCCAAAGTACCGCCGCCGAGAGTCAAACGCTCTGCAACCACTCGCTGCAAAAACAGAGAGGTCACAGAGACGTTTGGGAGCGGGGCTAGGGGTGTTGGCGGCTGGGTCGGACTCAGCGCCAATGTTGTCATGGTCAAGTCATTGTCGGCGTGAACTTGGCCAAGCCCTAATCCCCAACACCGTTGTTCATTGTGGAAGGGACTGG
>JAJRYU010000641.1 GCA_024275615.1 Planctomycetota bacterium | reverse complement strand
CCTGGCCTATTTCGGTATGGTCGTGGTCAACTACAAGGTTGTGATGCAATCCACCGAGGCATCCGATCCGGGGTGGTTAAATGACCTTCTCGATCTTTTCTCTGGACGGGCTGCCGCGACCTTTGTGATCCTCGCGGGCATCGGTCTGTCGCTTCTCCATCGAGCGAAGAAAAACCAGTGTCCAGCGATTCTCACCCGAAAAGAAATTGTCACAAACGGCCTCCGACACTTGGGCCTGCTTTTCTTTCTCTTGTCCGCTCTCGTTGTCATCGATCAACACGTGACATCAAGTGCGGCTTCGGGTGTCGTTGAGACTCCGGGATTCACCGCCGAAGGATCCAACGACGCATTTTTTGAACGCATCGATCACGGGTTTGCGAGCTTAGGCCAGATTGAAACGAGTTCTTTTTTGACATGGAGCGCAACAGCCGTCTCGATAATCGTGCTCTTGCTCTTCTTGCTAGGTAGGCGCTCGTTTTGTGCTGAGGCCATCGTCTTTCGCCGCGTTCTGTTTCTGGCAGCGTTCGGCTACGCTTGGTATCCCTTGTGGACAGGTGACATCTTGCATTTCTATGCCTGCTATTTCCTCATTGGAATTCTGCTCCTGCGGGCAAGGCCGCTCTTGCTTGGAATCATCGCTGCCTTGACGCTCTTGTCTACGGTTGTTTCAAGATTCAAATGGGACTTCTTTGCTGACTGGAGGATTCCAGCTCTTGAGTATGACCGTCTCTTCACGGCGCCAGGGGCTTTTCGCAACCTCTTCTTCAACGGCTGGCATCCCGTCGCACCATGGATCTGTTTCTTTCTCATCGGCATGATCGTCGCCACTTTGTCCTTCAATCGCAGACGAACGATGATCGCTATGGTGGTGGTTGGATTGACCTTGGCCTCCCTCGGATACCAAGGTGAAGACTGGTATCGGGCATGGCACAAGAATCGTTTCATCTCTGATTTCAAGACGGAGACGGCGATTGCCACTGGCCCTATCAAAAAGACCCCAAGACGCCGCGTTCGGGTAGAGAAGAATGTCGATACGATGAGGCACGCCGATCTCATTCGAGCCACAGAAAAGATGAATACGGTTATGCGCTATGACGATGGACGCCCCGTCTCCTTGCGATTAGGCTTCGAAGTGCGAGCTCACGGCGAAACAGGTGCTCGCGTACACATGACTGTCTTTGAAGAAAAACCAGGCACATTGAACGCCGAGGACTTTGACAAGTTTGTAGTCTATCTCATCGACTGGATTGCATTCAATGATGCCTTGCCCATGGCTGCTCGTTGGCCACAAATCATCTTCCCCATTGCCGTCGAGCGATACTTCCTAACCGGTAGCAGTTACGACACTGTTTGGCTCGACCCCGAGACCGTGCGAGCGCACCATGTCATGGCACAAATGGGCTCGGTCTCATCCTTGCCACCGGGTCCTCTCTATGTGATCTCCGCGACTGGAGTTGCTCTCACAGTCATTGGTCTTTGTCTTCTCATTGCGTCATTTTCCTGTTTCCACCGACTCATTGCCCCCTTGGTGAAGACCGGGCAGATGGCTCTCACTCTCTATATCGCCCACGTGGCTCTTGGATTCGGTGCGGCCGATGTCTTGGGGAAACTTCAGGGCGAAGATCTCAGGTTCATTACATTCTGGATCATCATTGCCCAAGTCTTGTCCGTAGCCTGCGCTTGTTGGTGGCGTGGATTCTTCGAGCGCGGCCCCATAGAGGCTCTTATGCGCGTCCTCACTGGGTGAAACTAGTCCGAAGAACGGGCTACTTGGCCTTTGTCATGGCCGTCATG
>JAJRYU010000049.1 GCA_024275615.1 Planctomycetota bacterium | reverse complement strand
TGCCCATTGCGCTCAAGTTCGGCAACCAAACCGTCATGAATCGTGTGATACCGGTCGCCCGTATGAGCCTTTTTCTTGGCAATCTTCCGCTTGCTGATTCTTCGATATGCCCGGGCAAGGAACAAACCCACAAAGGCCGGAAGAACGGCAGCCACCCACCTGGGGACGGCGGAACGCATCACCTTCCTGGCGCGCTGGTAGGAATGATCGTGAATGCAGAATTGATCGCCGTGAGAGACATGAACTTTCTTCTCAGCCAGCTCCAATACAACGCACTCAGGGAGCATAGTGACACCGGCTTCCTCAAAACTCCTTCCCATCAAGAAGTCGCGGTTGCCGTGGACGACAAAAACCGCGAGTCCTCCGCGAGTCGCTTGTGAAAACTTCTGAAAAAGTGGACGATAAAACGGAATTTTGGCCTGGCGATCACCGATCCAGAATTCGAAGAGGTCACCAACAATGTAGAGCTGATCGCAACTTTTCATCGCGGCGTCGAGAAATCCCAAGAATTGATCCAGGTAGGGTTGATCCCCAAAGGTCAAGTGGATGTCCGATATGAACCAAATTCTCTTCGCCATAATGCCGGTCAGCTATCGTTGTTGACATCAATTTCGTAGTGACGCATCTTCTCCCAGAGGTTCTTGCGGCTGATACCAAGAACATCCGCAGCTTGGGCCTTGTGGCCGTTGGTGGCCTTCAAGATGTTCGTAATATGCTCTTTCTCCGCCTCTTCAACGTAGGTCTTCAATTTCACCAAGTCGTTAGGGATTGCTAGAGCCTTCTTGTGAATCGGGGAGACCTCGACCAAGTATTCTTTCTTGAGGAATCGAGCGCTGCCAGCAAAAGCAATCGCTCTTTCGACGGCATGCTCCAGTTCACGGACATTACCGGGCCAATAATATCCTTCCATGGCCTGTAGAACGTCCGCCTTGATCTCATAGTCCCGTCCCCGGCTATATTTGCCAATAAAGTGTCGAGCGAGCAGTGCAATGTCACCATCTCGTTCACGAAGCGGAGGCAATTTCACTGGAACGACGTTGAGACGGTAGTACAAATCTTCCCTAAATTTGCCGGCCTGAACATGCTCCCGGAGATCGACTTTGGTCGCGGCAATAACCCGCACATCAATCTTGATAGTCTTTTCGCCGCCCAATCTCTCAAATTCACGTTCCTGGAGAATTCGCAGAAGTTTGACTTGAGTTTCCAACGGCATGTCATCGATGTCATCGAGAAAAATCGAACCAGAATCCGCCCTCTCAAAACGACCAATCTTGCGTTCACGAGCATCAGTGAAAGCACCCTTCTCGTGGCCAAAAAGCTCATCTTCCAAGAGAGCCGAAGGAATGGCACCGCAGGAAATCGCCACCAAGGGACCTTCCCGGCGCAAGCTATTGTTATGGATCGCCCTGGCAATCACTTCCTTGCCCGTTCCCGTTTCCCCGGTGATGAGAATGTTCGAATCAGATTTCGAAACTTGTCGCAACGCCTTGAAGACTATTTCCATGTTGCGACTTGAACCGACGACATTGTCGAAACCGTGGACATCATCGAGTTGCTCTCGCATCGACGCGTTCTGGCGCTGGAGATCGACAAGAGTGGCCAATCGTTCGAGAATCGAGAGGATCTGTTCATTCAAAAAGGGTTTTTGGACAAACTCAGCTGCCCCGAGTTTCATTGCTTTGACCGCCCCCTCAATCGTGGCGAATCCAGTAATGACAACCACTTGGATCTCTGGTTTGAGAGCGCGGGCGTTTTCAAGAAGTTCCAAGCCGTTCATGCCCGGCATGTTGATATCCGTGATCAAGCAGTCGACATTCTCTCTCTTGAGATAATCGAGTGCCCGATTCCCGTCAGCAACAGTGTGAACTTCATGCCCGGCGTCAGTGACGTCATCGGCAAGAGTGGCCACAATACTCTGCTCATCGTCCGCAATCAGAACCTTCAAACGCCACCTCCTTCAAGAGCTTCAGTGAGCGCCAAGTCTATGCCGTGGACACGGATAGATCAATTGCGTTTAGAATGGGGCACGTTTAACCAGCCAGCTGCCCACTTTTTGGGCCATCCACAGCGGCATGTTGGCAAAAACTTTCTTTGCCATCCGATACTTGGGATTGCTGGGATTCATTGCTGGAACCTCTGTCGCTGTGTTCAGCAAATACTCATAGCTCAATTGCCTGGGGGCAAACCCTTGGTGTTTCTTGAACTTGTAGGCCCCAGTACCCACACGGCTTCTGCCAAAATCGAATCTCTTCAGACCCTGCGCCGAGGCCCATTCCATCAAGCGAAAATACATGAAGTTGCTGGCACGGAATCGTTCGGCTCCAGGAATGGCCCCAGAATAGTAGGGCATGATGGTGCCCTTGAATACAAAAGACATGACAGCGGCGATCACTTCACCGTCTTTTCTTACCGTCAAGATCGACTCATCATCGGCGAGGATGTCTTTTTGATGCCAAAAGAGACTCGAAGGAAAAAGTGGCGAACCCAACTTGCGCTTGTTCATCGAAAACAACCGATGAAAGTCCTTCAAGGATATGTCATCGAATCCGAAAGTGAGCGATTCATCCTTGAGGGCTTTTCTCACCTCGGCTCGAGCTTTGCGTGGAATACGCGCCAAACAGCCTTCGTAGTCGGCAGGTACATCTTCAATGAAGGTAAAATAGAGATCCGTCGCCGCCAGACCTTCCAGGGGAGAATCGAGGTGGCGCAGTTCGACGTACTTGGCGTTGCAGCCCTCGGCAATATTCCTGGCCTCCTCCACCAGTGTCTTGGCAACCTCTTGATCGTTGACCAACATGCCGCCATAGACACCAAATGGCACGGATACCAATGTCGTACCGAAGAAAATGGAGGAGACGCGAAACAGCGGCAACACGCCGACGATGCCTCCATCGCGCTTCGCAATCACATAGCAATCTTGGTGTTTGAATGTCCGCCGGATGACTTCGCGCCAACGCAAAGTATGAAACAACGTCGCGTCTGCGTGGTTGAGGACGTAATCTTCCCAAAGTTCACCGTCAATCTCGGAGAAACGATGAACAGTCACGTCACTGCGCGCCGCCGAAGATGTCTCGGAATTGTCAGTCTTGGCTTCCACGCTCATCCTCTTCCTCATCCCGACCACTCAGAATAGCGCCGATGTGATAATCCGCCAAACTCTTGCCCTGGGTAAAAATGATGATTTCCCCGATCAGACCAATGGACAAGAGGATGGGCCCCAACACCATAAATAGCACACCAAGAACGAGGAGTGGGCGGTCAACGGCTCCAACATGATAGACAATCTTCTCAATCCAAACCCAACCCGTAATGAGGAATCCGATGAAGAAGAGTCCGAGTCCGGTCAGTCCAAAGAAACGCAGCGGTTTGCGAATGAACTTCAGCAAGAAAAACAGGCTAAAAATATCGAGCACACGACGCAGATAGAGGCTGAAGTTCAGGAATGTGCTAGGACCTTTCTCTGCGACATGAAGTACTTCAATCTCTTCGACCCGAAAACCCTGGCCAACAGCCAACACGGGCACGAAACGAAATAGGTCACCGTGGAAGTGGATAGATTCAATAACGTGCTTGCGAAAGCCGCGAAAAGAACAATTGAGATCTCGAAAGTAGACATTCGTCAGACGTTTGGTCAAGACGTTGAAAAACCAGCTCTGCGCTCGCGCCAATCGTGAATCGATCCTAGGGTGGCGACAGGCAGTGACGAAATCAGCACCGTCTCGCAACCTCTTGATAACTTCAAGAGATGCTTCGGGTTTTACTTGGACATACCAAGTATTGGTGATTATGAACTCGCCTCGAGCTCTCTCTGTGGCGATACGCAGAACGACAGACTCACCAAAGGTCCGTCGAAAACGAATCACACGGAGGTTGGGTACTTTTTGATTGAGAACTTGCAAGGCTTCAAAGAAGCGCCCGCCAATGCCATCGTCAATAACGAGGAACTCAGCCTTCAAATTCGATTCGTGAAACACACGGCGAAAGGCGTCAATCATCTCGCCGAAACTGTCGATGTCAACGTCCACATTCGTAGCGACAATGATTAGGCTGACGTCAAATTCGTATGCCAGCGGCAGACTTTCCAAGCCTGCGTCGCTGCCACTTTGAGTTGCAACTGGTTGCTCCGACACTAGGCAATCTCCACCACAGTAGACCGAGCGTATTCGGCAGCGTCGTGGTTCCCAACTCGAACGATGAGATCTCCCAACGTTCCGAGAAGAAAGAAATACAACGCTGTCACCAACATAAGAATGAGAACGGCGGGCAGCACAACGTTGGTACGGTAATCCGCCATCATGTTCCAAATGAGGAAAAACGCCACAACCACACCAACGGAAAGGAACATACAACCGAATATCGCGAAGTAGTGAGCTGGCCTGCTGGAAAAATCGACGACCATCTTGATGACGAACAGATCGGCAATGACCTTGAAGACACGAGAAAGCCCGTACTTGCTGGTGCCGTAAATACGCGGCCGATGATTCACCTTGATTTCGGTAACCCGCGCCCCGCATTTCCATGCCAGCGCTGGCAAGAAACGATGCATGTCACTATAGAGATGCAAGGACTTCATGATTTGAGCGTCATAGGCTTTTAGCGAGCAACCGTAGTCATGGATGCGAACACCGGTGAGACGTCCGATAATCCAGTTGGCACAGATCGAAGGCAATCGACGAGTTAAGAACTTATCTTTTCGTTGGGCTCGCCAGCCGCTGACAATGTCATACCCCATCTCCATCTTGTCAAGGAGTCGAGGGATATCTTGGGGGTCATTTTGAAGGTCGGCATCCAAGCAAACAAGCACCCTACCCTTCGCTGTATCGATGCCCGCAGCCATGGCTTGGGTTTGTCCAAAATTCGTCTTCAAACGAACGACCTTGGCCCACCGACGTCTCTTGACTAGGCCAGCAAGTATTTCGAAGGAACGATCCGTCGAACCGTCGTCAACGAGAACAACTTCGCTATTCTCAGGGAGCGTTTGCATAACGCTATCGAGCTCAGCCTCGAGACTTGGCAAGGCTTCCTCTTCATTGAAGACCGGAACAATGATCGATACTTCCAAATCAATTTCTCGCTAAGCAGCACGGGCACATGAGGAACACGCACCAAACAAGTTTTTCATCACAACGACAAATCGAATCGAATCGAATCGCATCTTATCTGATCGTCAATCAGGCAAAAACCCGTCAAGAGAAGTCCTTGAGACCGTTTCACTTCACTTTGGTTCCAAAGCAGAGCTTTGAGTTCTTCATCGTCTAATTTCCCCTGGAGAATTAAGCCTGGAGTCTATCTCTCCCGGCTTTCCCGTCACGGCCAGCGACAACCCCGAGTAAGCCGGCAATTCCCTCAAAACTTGTCTGGAATCGCCCCAAGACGGGGCTTCACAACAACGAAGATTACCATATAGTAAGTTCAACTAGCGTACCGAATATATGTTGGTAAAGAGAGTTAGGGCGAATGCTCTCCCCAAAATACGGCGTGTTTTTGTCTCAAGTAATATAAGTGTGGATTCTAAAGAGATAAATCGTATCTTTAAGAGTGAATCAAGTGCTCCACACCCAAGGGGTTCGGAGCTGACAACACGGGGCAACTCGAACGGCGCGGACAAGGTACGCGTACGGCCAGGTGATTGTCCGCCACGTACACACAGAGTGCCGATGACTGAACGACGTGAAATGGTGGTCCTGAGCGACGCTGACTCACACATCATGGATGTGACAGAGAAGCTCCGCGCACACGGTTGGCGGGTGCATGTCACCCACAGGCCGTACGAAGCCGCTCTATTCATGGTTCAGCACAAAGCTCACACACTTTTCCTTCGTGAGCACCTTCTCGACGACAACACCGAGGACTTCCTGAGACAAATCCGTGAGCTCAAACATCGGCCATTCACCATCCTCACCCACCACGGCCAGCAACCGGCCTTGGAATATGCCTCTTTGGTTGATTGTTTTCTCTTGGAGCCTATCCGCTTCGAGGATCTTCAATCCGCCATCGAATACGAACAACCTGCCGTTGAACCCGAAGTAGACAAACCTCGAAACGTCGGCGCTTCATTTGCATCCCATGGTTTACCACAGAGCCATATTCCTCTCGACACTGGCGGAATGGAACGACGGGAGCAGATCGTTCGAGCCTGCTGTACACTCTCTGAGTTGGAACGTGACCGTGAGCTTCTCTTGACGCAAGCCCTCGAGTTCTTCATGGACGCAACGGACTCAACCCGGGCTTCCTTGATGCTCTTGGATGAAAGCCGTGAACATCTGGAAATCGTACGCCGCCAAGGTTTCCCTCGTCATGCCCCCAGCCCGATCCAAATCAAAGTGGGCGAAGATCTCGCTGGCACGGTTTGTCTTCGGGGCGAACCTCTCCTGTTTGAGGTCGACGAACGAACAAGATCCAAATCTCATCGCGGTTATCGCGGCAAGTCGTTTCTGGTCATCCCCCTTAAATGCCGCGCGGCAACCATTGGCGTCGTCAACCTGACAAACAAACGGGGCGACGGTTGCTTTACGCAAGAAGACCTGCACATTGCCTTGATGCTGGCTGATCAAACGGCTGTCACGCTTTCGAACGCCGACACATTCGCTGATCTCCACGCCATGACAGTGATCGATCCTCTGACCCACCTCTACAATCGGCGTCATTTTGATCGTGAATTGAAGAAGGAGCTTGAACGTGCCCGACGCTATGGCCGACGTCTAACCTTAGCTCTTCTTGACATTGACAACTTCAAGTTGTTCAACGACATCAACGGTTATGTCACAGGCGACGCAATCATCAAACAGGTGGGTTTGGTACTGCAAGAGAATTTTCGAGAGGTCGACATTGTCACCCGTTGGGGTGGCGATGAATTCGCCGTGCTTCTGCCTGACACCGGGAGTCCCGGATCGGCCGGTGCGATGACCCCGAGTAACTTCATTGAGCGCGTTCGAAGTGCGGTCGATGGCTCCGATTTCAGCGCCACGGTTCCCGAGGCAGCGGGACGTATCACTCTCTCGGCCGGAGTGGCGACTTATCCTCTTGACTGTCGCAACGAGGCCGAACTCTTCCGGGAAGCCAATCTTGCTTTGGCGAGAGCCAAGCGCGAAGGCAATAATCGGACTTGTTATGCCCGTGACAATAACGACGAAGATACGATAGAAAGCACCACAGAATCCTGACAACTCTTGTTCAGTCCCCTGGCAATGCCGGGCTGAAGCAATCCCTATTTCAGATTTCTGAGGATGTCGGTAATAGGCAGCAGACCGATACCTGGCATCTTGAATTCGAGGGCCGGGAATTCAGACACCCTTCCTCGAAGAAGGACATCATCGAGGCGCTCACCTATCTGAAAGAACTTCTCGTTCAATCGCCGTGGAGCCCACTCATCGGCACCCGCTGTAGGAACCAGTTCCTTGTAAGTCCAATGGACCTCATAGAGGGGCTGTGCGAAGTGTTTGGCGATCATCTCTGGTGTTTGTTCTCCCAAGAATCCTTTCACCGAAAGCTGGGACAATAAGTTCAGCAAACCAGTCATGGGATCTTCTGGAAACTCAATGATCTTGAATCCTTGAACTTGGACGCCGTCTTTCCGCTTGTCCGTAAGTTCCCAATTGCCAGCTTTCATCGAACGCTTGAGATGCCACACAACTCCGTGAGTATCGGTGATCTCAATGTTGTCAATTTTGGCCGCGACACCGACACAAACGTATCGAGCCATCAGATCCCAATAACGCGTCTGCAGGATCTTTGATGCCGCTGGACCGACGACATACTCAGAGTTTTCGTCAGATCGCCAGGCGAATCGATTGCCTTGAGAATCCGGCTCAGAGAATGACACGACGACGGGGGGCAACTCCAGGTCGGCGTCGAAACCAATCTCTACCGTGAATTGGGCCCTTCGTTCCTCAGTCTTGGGATGACGGCTCAGTGTCTTGAGTCGCAACAATTCCGTTTGGAATTCTTTCATGGCGATCGCGTCGACTGACCAGCTCAAAGAGGTTCCGAACTTCAGTGACCAAAACCGATTCCTGCGTTCGAGCCTAAGCGGCCTCCCCGATGGATGGAGGATATTGATCTCACCGACCTCGTTGGCGTCGATTCCAATGAGGGCTGGGTCTTCCAAGTCAGCAGCCTTGAGATCTATGAAACGCAACAGTCCCCCGTCCAGCCGCCGAAGGTCGGGTTCATCTGCTCTGCGGGCCAAGAGATTTTTTCGATCGAGGGACACAATGTCAAACTTGGCGGTGCGTCCCATGCCAACTATGGCTATCTCGATCATCGCTGGTTTGTCGTTCTGATCGCTCTCCACGGGAGTCCCACGAGCACCCGCAAGTGCGACGGTAACTTGGTCAACGAGCGATGTAAGTGCACGACGCCGCTCTCCATTGGCAGGTTCGACGAACCACTGAGTCGCCGCTCTCACCAAGGAAAAATCATCTCCATCGGCACGTTTGAAATCGAATCGTTCTGCCAAGTGCCCTGGAATGTCGCAGAGTCTGGGATCTCGAAACCACTTAGGATCGCGGCTTAAATCGGCGACGACTCGCGCCGGAAAGGAAAACAGACGATCGCCACCTTTTTCACGTATCAGGAGATCTTCGTTAAGATCTGGGCTACCTATTTCAAATTCATGGATTCCTGAGGCATCCTCCAAGCTCAGTCGAATGATTGGCGGCTCCAACCCCCACTCCTTGAGGTCGACGTCTTCCAGCGCACGGTCCCCCGTCGGACGGGCATCTTGCAAGAAACCCATGATCCGACCGTACATGTTTTCGTCGACGGCAACGGGGTTGCCACCGGCAATCCCTTTGGCGCGGAAGAACCGATTCAGACCCTTGGTCTCAACCGACCAACTCCCAAAGGCATCTGTTGCACAAGTGAGTTTCTTGATTGACTCGAAGTCCACACGGGCAAGCGGGCTCACTCTTGGGCCCCTCGCCACAGAATCATCGCGCAAGAAAAAGGCCCCGGCAGCAGCGAGAGCCACAAGGATCAACATCACAAAAAGAGCGGTTCTCGTCACGATTAGCGCCTCCGCCAGAAGTACATAAATGCTCCAATTAGCAGAAAAAGGCCAGGGAAAATGGCCGCCGTCAACCAAGTGAAACTCCTCTTTCGCCCGCCTTCGAGATTCACCAACGAGCCGCGGAAACTGCGAGGCGTGCCCATGATGAGTTGTTCTGTATCTGTCAGCCAGTAAATGGAATTCATGAAGACGTCCAAGTTGGCTGCTTCAACCCGTCGGCGAAGTGAGCGCTCTTTTAACCAATCGTCGCTGCCCACAACCACAAGCCTTCCGGGAGCTTCACCTTCACCTCTTGCCAATTCTGTAGCGAGCATGAGAGGCAAATCCCCTTTGCGCACACCGGCTTCCGGAGTTTGCCGAAACTCTCTGCCATCAAAGAGCCAAGGCATAGCGATCGCGCCTGACGTAGAATGTACCAGGAGATGTCGCGAAACTCTGTCCCGTTCAAAGTCCTTCAAGAGCTCATATGCACGAGATCTTCCCAGGTCGATGGGAAGCGTATCGCGAACAGTAGCTTCCGTAATCTTGTGCAGTGCCCCACTCACCGGCCGCATCAAATCACTGCCATAGAGCCAGTACTTACCTAACCTTGAAATGGACGCCGTGTCGTGCCCCACCTGGACCGCGTTCATTTTTAGCCCGACCCGTTCAAGTAGGCCAGCAAAAGATTCTCGAGAATCGCTGCCCTGAGTCAGGAAGATCCGCCCTCCGGATTCCAGGTAACGCAGAATTTCTTTTTTCGCAGATTTTGGCCAAGCCCGCGACGGGGAAAAGACCAAAAGCACGTCGCATCCTTCTGGAATTCGACTGTCTTCCCCAGTGAGCTCAACGGCACGAAGTTCAAAGTTGTCGCCGGTGAGCGTTTCTTGAACACTCAACAGAGGCAATTCTCCATGGCCAGCAGCGACACCAATGCGAACGCGTTTTCTTTCAACAACGCTGCGAACGCCAATGACGATCCGCGGCTCGACCATTTCGCCAGCGACCGTGGGTGGCCGGTATCCCAGAGTCGGATCGGGACCACCAAGATCGATATCAAAGAAACTATAGAGACTAATGGCTTTCTTGGCCTTGGTGCGAGGATTGAAGAAAACCACCTGATTCAACATTTGCCCAGCGCCCATCCCGAGTTTTCTTTGCAAGGCAACAGGTTCGTCGCGCTCGACGTCACTATTGATGATGCGGGCCCTCACTCTGTAATTGAGTTCTCCGATTTCCGACATCAACTCGCCGAAACGAGTGACCATGCCAGCAAGCAATGGGCGATAAAAACGGTCGATGTAGCCGGTATCGAAGCTTCGATCGCTCAAGTTCTTGCGAGCACCTTCTCGCATGTGTTCGTCGATGCCGAAGACAAGATAGGCTTCGACAGGGTCCTTGAGGTCACGCATGAAGCGCTTTGTTGCTCCTGTTAGCTCGAAACGTTTCGTCGCCGAGACGTCGAAACGCAGGTCGTGCTTCTTGCCCAATTCGTTCATTCCGAAGTTGAGAAAAATAACGAGTAGAACAGCCAGGACGGATATCAGAAGTACATTGGCCGCGATCTTGGAGCGTACCCCGCGGTCGAACGCTTCTTTTTGCAAACGTGGATCGCTCATCGCCATTTCCTCGCTTCCACGATTCGGGTGGTCCAGTACAACAAAAGAGCCGTCACGGAAAGTTGTAGAACAATTTGTCGAAGATCGATTAAGCCGTAAGCCGACGTTTGAACGTGCCGAAGTAAGTCAACGTACGCCAAGACTCTGGCGAGCGAGGAGCCGTCTTCAAATTGGCGATGTAATTGCCCAATCATCAAAACAAACAGGTTGCCAAGAAAAGCCAAGAGCGCCGACCACAATTGAACCGACCCTACGGCTGACGCCATGGTGCCAATGGCCAGAAAAATCATGGCTATGCTGACCACGCCTAGGGACGTCGCAGACAACTGCCCCCAGTCAATCTCCGCATCAAAAAATGCGCCCAAGACAAGATGGGCTATCCAAATCGGCGTCATGAAAGTGGCGAATACGATGACCGCCGAAATGAATTTCGAAAAGACAACCTGGAAATCACCAACTGGCGCGGTCATCAGCAGCTCCAGTGATCCAGAGCGTTTTTCTTCCGCGAGCAATCTCATGGTCAAGAGGGGCGTGAGTGCCATTGTCAGGCAGTAGAGCCAAAAGGCCGAATTGTAGAGAGCCGTCGCCACGTCATGACCGGCTGCCGTCAGTTGATCGATGAACAACAGCGATGTGATACTGGCAACTACGGCAAGCAGGACATAGTAGCCGAAGGAGGTCACGGTCGCTTGGAGTTCTCGTTTCAAGAGGATGAAGAAAACTCTCATGGCGTCTCGCCTTCATCTTCTTTGATGATGTTCAAGAAGACTTCTTCCAGACTGAGATCTTGATTGACCACTTCGCGAACGGCAACTCCTTGGGCAACAAGCTGTGCAACCCAAGCCGAACGCCCGTTGATTTTGTCCTCAGCTTGACACGAGATCATAAATTGGCCACCACTCAAGCTCTCACTCTCGCGGATCGTCAGACCACTCATGGTTTCAGCATTTTTCAATGCCTTTGGCAAATCACCCGTACCCCTGATGACGAAATTGTCAACGTCATCTCGTCGTTTGAGATCGGCGATGGACTCTCGGGCCAAAACTTTGCCTCCATGAATCACGATGACACGGTCACAGGTCGCCTCAACTTCCGGGAGAATGTGGGTACTCAGAAGAACCGTTCTTTCGCTTCGCAGCGACTGGATCAACTTACGAACTTCCAGGCGTTGGGCCGGATCCAAACCTGACGTCGGTTCATCAAGGATCAGGATTGACGGGTCATGAACCAATGCGTCCGCGAGCCCCACCCGTTGCCGAAGCCCCTTTGAAAGAGTTGATATCAAGCTGCGCCGTCTCTTATTGAGATCAACTTGGGCGAGAGAACGATCAACCCCTGCTTTGGCTTCTCGAGCGCGAAGTCCTTTTAGACGGGCGCGAAAATCAAGATACTCGCCAACTCGCATGTTTCCATATAGAGGCACGCTTTCTGGCATGTAGCCGATGTTCCGCCGTACTGCCTTGGAATCAAAAATAACCTCATGCCCAGCAACTTCGACTGTGCCAATAGTCGGCGGGATGAAGCACGAGAGAATCCTCATGGTTGTCGTCTTGCCGGCACCATTTTCACCAAGTAGCCCCACCGACTCACCGGCCTCGACTTCAAAGCTGATATGCTTGAGGGCTTCGAAATGCCCATAGCGCTTAAATAGGTTCTGAACCCGGATCGTACTCATATGTGCGGTTGTGCTCGCTGATCTTCAAGATGCGTCCCGATCCAGGGTGAAGGTGAGCCCCTGAACTCGACGTTCTTTGCAAAAAGATAGCGGTACAGAGCCAACTTGCAAGCCTTGAGGACTTTATGAGGGCAAACCGTGCGCAATCGCGCACGCTGAGGCTCAGGGCAAGACTCGTCTCTTCATGCCCTGGCCCCTGGCGCCGAGAAAGCCCCAAATCCCCTGAAGCAACATGATTGGCTCATGCCAGCAATCTTCTCTTTCAATTAACAGTAATTCGCCTATCCTCAGGGACCAAAATCGTCGCAACAAGACCTGTTGTTCCGGACATTCGTTGTCCATTTGCCAGTTCCTTCGTGGAATCGAATCGTGGTTGAAGTCCCCCATTCCGACTCTCTTCAACATAGACGCCATTCCCCCATTGTCATTGGCGGCATAGGCGGCAGCGGCACAAGAGTCGTGAGTGACATCGTGTCATCCCTGGGCTGGCATCTGGGCGAAGCGGACCTCAACGTCTCTTCAGACTACACGGGATTCACTTTGCTCTTCAAGAATGCTCGTTGGCGCCAACCAAGGTACGCAGAGCGTAATCTTGAGGCCTTGAAGCTCATAGAATCTCACTTGCTTGGCGCACCTCGTTTGACAATCCGCAATTTGAAACTAGTCTCTTCGGCGAGTGTCACCATGGCCCTTTTTGGCCACAACCACCAAAGCCGGGGACGTGGATTCTGGGCCCTTGTCCGTGGCGCGAAACTGATTTGGGGTAACAGGTGCCCCAAAGAGCCCACCTTTCTTTGGGGGTGGAAGGAACCAAATAGCCACATCTTCCTGGATCAGATCAACACGTATTTCCCCAACCTGCAGTACATTCATCTCATTCGCCATGGCATCGACATGGCATTCAGCGAAAACCAACAGCAGATGATGAAATGGGGACACATTTTTGACTTGCCTCGGCCCACAAGAGACAGGGATATCCCCCGCACGTCTCTGCGCTTCTGGGTGGAAGCCAATAGGCGCGCTTGTGCCATTGGCAAAGAAATGGGACCTGAGAGGTTTTTGCAATTGAGGTTTGAAGACCTTTGCCAATTCCCCAAGAAAACTATCGCGACAATCGCAACGTTCTTGCACCGACAACTCACGCCCATGGAAATGCAAGTTCTTACGCAGATCCCCAAGCTGCCCAAATCCACTGGGCGACACAAACTCCACAACCTTGGGCAATTCGATTCCCAGGACATCGAAGCTGTGAAACGATTTGGATTCGAAGTCGGCTAACTTAGAGACCAAGTGGCGCCGTGGTCACAATCATGTCTAAAAAAAGAAAGCTGCGAATGAGTTCCCTCATCCGCAGCCCTGATCAGTTTACTGCCTCAAGCTTAGTTCTTGACTGTGAAGTCAGCGTCGATGATATCGTCATCGTCCTTCTTAGATTCCTCTCCTGCACCGCTTGGTCCAGCACCGGCTTCGGGACCCGCTTGGGCCTCTTGCTCGGCCGACTGTTCCTTGTAGAGGATTTCCGCCAACTTGTGACTGGCTTTCATCAACTCATCCAATGATTTCTCGATGGTATCTTTGTCGCCATATTTCAGATCATTTTCGAGTTTGGTCTTGGCAGCCTCGATGCTTTGCTTGTCGGCATCATCAAGTTTGTCACCATGCTCTTCGAGGTTCTTGGCAACTTCATGAGTCATCATGTCTGCCTTGTTCTTGAGCTCAATCAACTCGCGCTTTTTCTTGTCCTCTTCGGCGTTCTCTTCTGCTTCACGAGTCATTCGGCTGATCTCGTCGTCACTCAAGCCAGATGACGACGTAATTCTGATGTCCTGCATCTTGCCCGTGGCCGAGTCCTTCGCCGTAACATGTAGAATTCCGTTGGCATCGATATCGAATACAACTTCAATCTTCGGTGTACCGCGGGGCGCTGGAGGAATGCCGGTGAGATCAAAGCGCCCAAGTGTCCGGTTGTCACCGGCCATCTCTCGTTCTCCTTGAAGAACATGGATGCTCACAGTGGTCTGATTGTCATCGGCGGTCGAGAATGGCATCGACTTGTTCGAAGGAATCGTGGTGTTGCGCTCAATGACGCGGGTCATAACACCACCCAATGTCTCGATGCCAACAGACAAGGGAGTCACGTCCAAAAGAACAACATCATCTCGTTCACCCGAGAGGATTCCGCCCTGGATGGCCGCTCCAATGGCAACGACCTCATCAGGGTTCACGCCATGATTTAGCTTATCGCCAAAAACGGATTTGATCACGTCTTGGACAGCAGGGATGCGAGTTGAACCACCAACCAGGATGACCTCAGAGATGTCGCTTGCAGAGAGTTTGGCATCTTTCAATGCGTTCTCGCAGGGAATTCTCGTCCGCTCCACCAAGTTCTTCGTCAAGTTGTCGAACTGAGCTCGCGTAATTGAACGTTGCAAATGTTGAGGACCTGCTTCCGTGGCAGTAATGAAGGGCAAGTTGATGTCAGACTGCATCGCCGTCGACAACTCACACTTGGCTTTCTCTGCAGCTTCTTTCAGGCGTTGCAGCGCCATCTTGTCACTGCGCAAATCCACGCCCTGTTCCTTCTGGAACTCTTCAGCTAACCACTTGACGATTACTTCGTCAAAATCATCGCCACCCAAGTGGGTGTCGCCGTTTGTGGAGAGCACTTCGAAAGTCATTCCCGTCTCGTCATCATCGGACAACTCGACGTCCAGAATCGAGACATCAAAGGTTCCGCCGCCAAGATCGTAGATCGCAATCTTGCCACCAGTCTTCTTTTCGAGTCCAAAAGCGAGGGCCGCTGCGGTCGGTTCGTTGATAATTCGAACGACCTCAAGACCGGCGATGCGGCCAGCGTCCTTAGTTGCCTGGCGCTGGGAATCGTTAAAGTAAGCCGGTACGGTAATGACGGCTTTTTCAACTGCTTCGCCCAAGTGCTTTTCAGCGGTCTCTTTCAAAGCCCGCAGGATTTTTGCAGAAATCTCCGGCGGTGCGTAGACCGTGCCATTGGCTTCTACTTTCACCAACTCGTTGCCGCCGCCGACAACCTTGTACGGCACCATTTTTTCTTCGTCGCCCACTTCATCGTGGCGTCGTCCCATGAATCTCTTGATGGAGAAAACAGTGTTGATGGGATTGGTGACGGCTTGCCGTCTGGCGTTGAGCCCAACCAGCTCCTCCCCGGAGCTGGTGAATGCGACGACGCTCGGCGTCGTCCTGTTACCGACCTCATTTGTCACAACTGTGGCCTGACCAGCCTCCATGACTGCGACCACTGAGTTCGTTGTTCCGAGGTCAATGCCGATTATCTTTGACATGATTTTGTGTCCTTTCCGCTGCGCTTCATTGCGCACCACTCTCAATCGAGTGGGCAGAGTGACGAACGCAACTGGAATGCCAACCAGGACAACTTCACGCAATGCCATAAAGCGTTGTGTCAATGAACCTTATGGACTGATAGCTCCGTCAGGCGTCGCTGTCTTTTTGGCAGATGGCTGTCGGCGGCCGTCTCGATCTGTCAATCTGACAGAAGGTTGAAAGGCCAACAAGATTCTCAATTGAGACCAAATTCCTTGAGTTTGCGATACAGAGTGCGCTCCGATATGCCCAATG
>JAJRYU010000640.1 GCA_024275615.1 Planctomycetota bacterium | reverse complement strand
CCCTGTCCGCAGACATTCAACCAAGTTATGACGACGAACGTCCTTGGCCCCATGCAACTCATTCCTCGTCTAGCCCCACTCTTGGAAGAGCAAGAAGGAATCTACGTGTTCATTTCCTCTAACATGGCCAGCTTGACAGAGGTGGAATCCAGCCACGGCGCGCTCTACCGTGCGTCCAAGGCCGCACTCAACATGACTGTGCGCTGCGCCGCATACGACTTCCCCCAGGTCAAATTCTTGGCGCTCTCACCAGGCTGGGTCCGCACCGACATGGGTGGCAAGAATGCCCCACTTTCTACCGAGGAAAGCGTTCACGGCATGCTCAAGGTCATCCAAGAGATGCGCAGTCAACCAAGTGGTCAGTTTCGGGACTACATGGGACATGAACCTTCTTGGTAAGGACGCCCGAATTGTCTTGCCCTCATTTCTCTTGTATTTGTCACGCCATGCCGCCAAACTGTTCAAGACTGAGGCTCATCGCTCTGTCTTGGATAGAAAATAGGGAGTTTACCATGAGACTTGCGTCTTTCATCGTTGTCGTGGCCATCTCGTCGACTTTCGCCTGCCATGTTTGCGCACAAGCCGAAAGCAAGGAAACCGTCGCCTCGCTGACGAAGAAATTCGAAGCCAGCAAGAAGGGACGAAAAAAGAACTACTTGGAGTTCAAACCCCAATTCGAAAAGCTTGCCAAGGCCAATGAAGGAAGCGAAGAAGGTGTCAAAGCGGAGCTCTGGTTATTAGGACAGACTTGGTGGCTACGCCAAGATGGAAAAATGGAATCAGCGTCCGTAGCCATCTTAGATCACATCTTGTCCCTCTACCCCAGATCGGAGCAGTTGGCTGAAGTTGCCAATGTAAAATACGTCTTGCCCAAGGAACGACGTGTCGCCTACTTTCAGAAAATTGGCAAACTCTCACCCCATGCCTCGGTGCGTGCGGCCATGCTTCTTGGCGAAGCCACGTCACTTAAGAACCCGGGCAAGAAATCGGCGTTGGAGAGATTGAAGAAGGACTACGGCAAGTTGGCTTGGAAAGCGTCGACTTACAACGACATCGCCGATGCCATGCTCAATCCACATGAGAAATCTCAACTCAAGATTGGCCAAGTAGCTCCCGACATCAAGGGCACGGACATTGACGGCACATCGTTCAAACTGAGTGACTATCGTGGCAAGGTTATCTTGCTCGACTTCTGGGGCAACTGGTGAGGACCTTGCCGGGGCATGTACCCACACGAGCGGTCGCTCGTCAAGAAGTTCAGCAATCGTCCTTTCGCAATCATTGGCGTCAACAGTGACACTTCAAAAATCGAACTCAAAAAAGCCATTGCCAAAGAGAAAATCACATGGCGCTCTTTCTTCGACGGCGGTGTGATTGGCGGCCCCATCGCGACACAATGGGGAGTGCGAGGTTGGCCAACGCTCTATGTCATTGATCACAAAGGCGTCATTCGTTTCAAAGATCGCCGTGGCGAAGAACTCGAATCGGCCATCGACAAACTTGTTGCCGAGGCCGAAGCAGCAGCCAAGTAGGGTCACGCGCTCTCTACACTTGGGGTTTTCGCCACACAGCGGTTCAGTCAGCGGAGCTTAACTGAAACTGTCGTGTTTGAGTTTTCCAATATCTCGAACTTGGCGGCAGTGCCGATGATTCCGTCTGTGACTGAGACACTGTAGGAACCTGGAGGAAACGGACCGAGTTCGACAACATTGTTCTTGGTCGCCCCTTGCCAAATGTGTTGTCCACCGCTTCTAACGGCGATACGCCACTGCATCTTGTCATTTCTGGGAACTCGTCCAAGAATCGTCAGGGTTGCACGTCCTGGCTCGGGCATTTTGATCACACCCAAATCAAGATCTATCCCTCGTCGGAGTTGTTGCTCAGGCAAGATCTTCTTGCCGTGAGAACTCGTGTGGATTTCGACTCGGTAAGAACCGGGTGCGAAGGGACCCAGCCGAAAGTCGGAGTCTGAACTTTTAAGTGGGAAATTCGCTAGCGGGTTTGAGTCGCTCGTTTTTCTGATCAACAGTCTCGCTCTCGTGATCTCCGGTTCTTGAACCGCTAACTCGCCGATTACATAGACGGAGGGCATTTGGGACTGAGAGATTCGAATCACTAGATCAGCTGCCCCCGCAGTGACAAAGGGCAAGTTGGGAACGTCGAGTTCGCGATATTTCCCGCGGAGGCTGGGAACAAGAATCTTCAGACGGTGCTTGGCCGTAGTCAGGTCCTCAAGGAGGAATACACCAACTTTGTTCGTAATCGCCGACCGCCCCCAGTACTTTGAACCTCGCTCTCGATCAACAACCATGGCAGCCACCCGGACTCCCACCATGGGCGTGTCATCCTCATCATGAACGACAGTACCCCCCACTCCCTGAGGAGTTCGAAAAACTGGATTCCAAATGAGCTGCTCTTCGTCTGCAATCTCAAAATTCTTCTTGATCTTGCTTCGGGATTGACTGGTGCAGGAGACGAGGAGTTTCCCAGCCGGTAGATGTTCTAGAGCGAAGCGCCCTTCCTCGTTTGATGACGTGCTTGTGTACCAACTGGGTCCTGACGCAAAGAATCTAACTCCGGCCGCCACATTGCCATCCTCGTTGCGAATGACTCCACTAATCTGGCCGCCCTCTTTCAATTCAATATTCTGTCGATTTTTTCCGGATTCAAGGAGAACCCTTTTGACCCAATCTGCGGACTCAGGAACCGAAACCTTGAGCCAAACCCATCCCGGTTGAAGACCTTCGAATGAGAACCTCCCTGCCTTGTCACTCCTGGTCATCATGGCCAAGGTGGGAATTGGCCCCAAGCCGGAGTCTTCCTTCGGGCGGGGAAGCGTTGAACCGTAGGGAAGGAGGACATGAGCTCCTTCAACTCCGCGTCCTCTTACAGTGACAACACCACTAAGCTGGGCGCCTTGACTTGACATCAACAGTGTCAGATTTTTTGATTCTTCT
>JAJRYU010000639.1 GCA_024275615.1 Planctomycetota bacterium | reverse complement strand
GCCATGTCGGCACCGCCGACGTCGGGGGCGACCACACAAAGGTTGGATGTGTCGAAATTCTCGCGGACGTAATCCATCACCACGGCGGAAGCATGAAGATCTTCCAAGGTGCAGCGATTGAAAAAACCCATGATGGCTTCTGAGTGAATGTCAAGAGTGATGACACGATCAGCGCCAGCATCTTCCAAGAGGCGAGCGACCACACGGGCGGTAATCGCTTCTCTGGTTTTCTTGCGCTCTTGACGAGAGTAAGGAAACTGAGGGATGACGGCTGTGGTGGTACCGGCGTCGGATTGCCTAGCCGCATGAATGGCGGTTACGAGAGCCATCAGGTTGTCGTTGACGCTACGGTGACTATGGGGGTCGTCCAAGCACTGGATGACGTAGACATCATCGCCACGGATGTTCTCTTGAATAACGGTCTTGATTTCGAAATTTGCGAATTCGATCTCGCTACTGTCGCGCAAGATGCTGTTGCTCGTTCCGTTGCCAATTTTTTTGGCCAAGACATCGCGAACAGCTTCCGCGAAAGGGCGTCCTGATTCGCAAGCGATGAGCGTGAGGCGACCCCGGGCTCGATTTGGTTCTTGGTAACCTTGATTCATGATTGGCAATGATTCCGTTGGCGAGTAGGAACGTCAGTTCTTGGTCAGCTTGACTTAGCTTCCAGCTTTCCCATCCCGTGGAAATGTCCTTTTTGTCGGCGCGGAGACTTCTGCGTCGCGTCTCCGTTTGGATCTTAGTTTACGGCGGGGGCGGTCTCAAGGAGCCACCCCTTCAATTCAATGGGCATCTGACCAATTTTTCCCCACTCCTGTGTCGACCACCAATGGGACATCCAATTCGGCGACGCCACTCATGAGCTTGGGAATGGCCTCTAAGAACAGATCCAGCTCATTTGGCGGCACATCAAAAACGAGTTCATCATGGACCTGGAGGACCATTTTGCCCTCAACTTCGTGTTCTTTCATCCACCCATCGACGGCAATCATCGCCATCTTGATGATGTCGGCGGCGCTTCCTTGAATGGGCGTGTTGACCGCCATATTTTCTGCGGCGGAACGCAATCGACCATTTTTGCTGTTGATGTCTGGGATGGGACGTTTGCGGCCATAGAGGGTCGTGACGAATTCGTCCTGGCGGGCCTTTTCGTGAGTTTGCGCTATGTACTCACGGACAGCTGGAAACGTGTCAAAATAGCGCTCGATGAAAGCTTCGGCTTCTTTCACCGTCAAGCCAGTTTCGCGGGCCAATCGTTGGGCGCCCATGCCGTACATGATGCCAAAATTGATGCTCTTGGCGCGGGATCTCATGAGGCCATCGACGGAATCTGGATCTACTTCGAAAATGCGGGCCGCTGTGTCGCGGTGGATGTCGGCACCACGGCGAAATGCGTCTAACATGCCTTCGTCCTGAGCGACGTGGGCCATGATGCGCAGTTCCACTTGTGAGTAATCGGCGGCAACAAAGTTCCAATCAGGTGCCGTAGCCACGAAGGCCTCACGCACTCGGCGGCCAAGAGCCGAGCGGATTGGAATGTTCTGCAGGTTGGGATTACTTGAACTCAGCCTTCCTGTCGCAGCGACCGCCTGGTTGAAGTTGGAGTGGATTCTCCCCGTTGTCGGATGGACCATTTTCGGAAGGGCCAGAACATAGGTGGATTGCAATTTGGTTAGCCCACGGTATTCCAGGACCCTAGCGGGCAGTTCTTCACCAACGAACAGATCCAAGGTCTCTTGGTTCGTCGTGTAGGCTCCGGTTTTTGTTTTCTTGACTTTGATACCCAATTTCTCATGAAGCTTGAGTTCTTCGAAGAGTACAGTCCCAAGTTGTTTGGGTGAATTGATAGTGAAATCGTGCCCCGCAGATTTGTGGATTTCGTCCGTGAGTTGGGCGATCTTCTCTCCAATCTCATTGCTGAGGGACTTAAGACGCTGAATGTCCAAAGAAATACCGTGTCTCTCCATCTGCTCCAGAATGGAGATGAGCGGGATTTCGATGTTCTCCAGGATGCTTCGTCGGCCGTCGTTCAGATCTTGAGCAAGCTCTTTTGTGAAGAGGTTTTGCAAACGGTAGGTGAAGTCGGCGTCTTCGCAAGCGTATTCGCCGACGATCTCCGGGGGGATGAGGTCCATGGTTATCTGGTCTTTGCCCTTGCCGATGAGTTCTGATGTCTTGATCTTCGTGTAATCAAAATAGCGCAGCGAAAGAGCATCTAGATTGTGTTCTCGACTTTCTGGATGAAGCACATAGCTGGCCAGCATCGTGTCGAAATTGATGCCTTGCAGGTTGATGCCAGCCGACCTCATTACCGCTAAGTCGTACTTAATATTCTGACCGCATTTTTTGATTTTGGGATCTTCGAGGATGGGGCGAAGCGCATTGACAATGGCCCGAGCGTCGTCTTCGGCGTCGAGAATAGGTTCTTCCAGATTGAGGGCGACGTAGTATCCTTGCCCCTCGGCCACGCTGAAGGAGAAACCAACAATGCGTGCTAGTAGTGGATCTAAGCCCGTTGTTTCCAAGTCGACGACAAAGGTACCTTGTTCGCGCAGCAGTGAGATGAGCTGTCGTAATTCTTCGCCGCTGCGAACCTGACGGTAGTCCTTTTCTATCTCCGGGGGCCTTTCCATGTACTCGGCACGAAGACTCTCGAATGCCAGCTCTTTCAAAACCGGAGCAATCACTTCTGGATCTGGTTCCTTGCAGATGAGATCGGCGACGGCGTGAGTGAGTTCGACATGGGTGTCAATAGTGACAAGTTGTTTGCTCAGTATCGCCATGTCCCGATCTTTGAGCATTTTTTCACGAACACTCTTTTTGCTGTAGGTCTCCATCTGGGCCAAGATTTCTTCGACCGTGCCAAATTCTTTGACGAGAGCAATCGCGGTCTTTTCACCAACACCAGCGACACCAGGGACATTGTCAGAACTGTCACCCATGAGGGCGAGAACATCAATCACGCGTTCGGGCCCGACACCGAATTTTTCGATCACACCTTCGCGATCGACTATCACCAGGTCAGTGCCCGCTTTCATGATGTTGTAAAGCTTGGTCTTCTCACTGACGACTTGCATGAAGTCCTTGTCGCCAGTCACTAACATGACTTCAAAACCTTGTTCTTCTGCTTGCCGAGCCAAGGTGCAAATAACATCGTCGGCTTCGAATCCCGGCTTCTCGATCAAGGGAATTGAAAGCGCTTCTGTGACTTTTTTCATCCACGGTAACTGCTCCCTCATGTCATCAGGCATTTTCTCGCGGGTTGCCTTGTACGGCTCGAAGAGCTTGTGACGAAAAGTGGGTTCTGGCGTGTCAAAGACAACGGCCATGTGGGTTGGATTCTCTTTGGCCAAGATTCGCAGCAGCGTTTTGGTGTAGCCGTAGATGGCACCTGTGTTGAGACCTGCGCCATTAGACATGTTGGCTCGTATGAAGGCAAAAAACGAGCGATACGCCAGTGCTGATCCGTCCACCAAGTACAGGACCTTGCCATCGTTTGTCGACACGATTGAGTTTCCTCGTTTGAGATCGAACCGGGAATGCCCGGATCATAGTGGAGCGGGGGGGCGGCTTTTGGCTTCTTTTTGTGGCTTTGAACCTCTATGCTGGGCATGAATGTTCGTGCAATTGTGGATGAATGAGCCCACATGTGGAAATCGGTCTATGAGACATCTCTTCTTGTTCCTGCTATTTTTGCCTT
>JAJRYU010000638.1 GCA_024275615.1 Planctomycetota bacterium | reverse complement strand
TAACATGATTTGCAAAATGGCGAATCGCGCCTGCATATGCGCCTGTCCCCATTTATCTTTCGCCGGATCGAAGAAAGTCAAGGCTGCAATACCGCTACGAGCCATGCTGAGCCAGTTGATGTAAGCGATGTCCAGGGCGTCCTGCCCGTCATAGCCGAATACTTTGAGCACTTGTGGATTCGTACAAAGATGAAGTCCGACTGTCTCAGCACGACATTCTTCGTAGGAGGAGGCGATCGTAGTAAATTTTGAGCCCCAGGTTTCCCCTGGTTTGTACCACGAACGAACAGGCTTCTTGTCAATTTTTGAAACGACTTTTGTCCGATCAAAATTAAATGATCCGTCCTTGTTTTCCAGGAGAAGTCGTCCCGAACCGTGGCCTAAGAGCTCGTGGAGACCAACTTGAACCTCAAACGAATGACCTGCGAGCTGCCGATAGAGATCCTGGTCGGACTCGGCAATAAAACTGATATGCCCTGAACCACCTCTGCCGCTGGCGACATTGCCAAGGGAGACATTCTTGAAGCCGAAGTTCTGGCGAATTTCATTGTAGTTAGGAATATTGATGCCCAAGGGAATACCGCTGCTGGCAAAACACAAGACCTCCAAGGAAGTAAAATCTGGCTTACGAAACGACTTCTTTTCAAAGTCTTTTCCCCAAGGCAACAGCGGGATCAAGGCGGGGGCGGCATTGACAAGTGCGGCGAATTTCTTGGTTTGCTCCTTGTTGACAACAGCGACAAGTCCTTCCCACTCGGCACGAACACTTTGGGGGTCGCGATAGGTCTCTATGAAACCAATATTGGTCTCGACCACAGGACCTGTGTCCAAAATCCAGTGCCTCTGCGACTCTTTGTGATCGTCAATATCACCGCCATTAAAATGCGCGATGTACGCCAAAATCATTTTGCGCTGATTGTCGTTCGCTGCGTGCGGTAAAGCCGATTCCAAACAGCTCACGACTTTCTGCAGGATCCTTGAGTAATCGCCGAATTCAATGACATAGCGCCGACTTTGATACATCACACTCAGGCTGGGCTGCTTCAGCGCCGAAGCCACCTTGATATGAAGATTTCCCTCGGCATCCTTCGTGAGCCGCGTATTCCACGCTTCCATGTTCTTGGCTTTCATGAAAGCTGCGGTGTCGTTGATGTCATCTTGAGTGATGTTGTCAGAATAGTAGGCGGACACTCCGCTCTTCCCGACCCCCAAGGAGAGAACAGAATCGTCAAGCGAGTAAACGTCATCAGCAATGTGCGACCAAAGCTCAATGAGTCGTTCATCTCTGCCTTGTTCTTCGCTTTCCAAGGCAAAAACCAACTGCGAGAGTTTCTTCCGCTCAAGTCGAGGGATGAACTTGGTATCGCCGAAGCTCAGGTAGTTGCCACAGTTTGCCAAAACACGAGCCGCGTAAGTTGCCAGATCGTCCTGGTCTTCGGCAGTCAAACCCGCCCAAGACGCCGTCTTCCGCAATCGCACTTCGCTACGGTCATAGAGCCTCATGATAAACTCAAGGAGCAGCGGGCTCTCAGTGGAAAGTTGTTCAAATGTGATCAACGCCCCCCACCAACTAGCTTGGCTCATCCAGTGAGCGTAGAGTTTCTCCTTGTCGGTCAATCCTTCAAACGCCAACCGTGCGTCCAAAGCCAAGACAGGAACCACCTGAGGTGTCGTATGGAGTTTCGCCGCGTCCTGAGCCATGGCTGTACAGCAAAACATGGCCACAAAAAGGCCAATGATGCAACGTTGGACGAAAGACTGCCTTGATGAAAACATGATCTTATCTCGCAAAAAGAAAAACCTCGGGTCGATCCGGCAAGAGAATAACCCGTCGTCCCTATTTCGACGAGGCTGCCTGGAGAGAACCAGCATTATTCCCAATCTCGCGGGTGAGGGCCTGACCTCGTCGTCTTTCGGCGCGGAACGAATAATGCCTGGCAGCCTTGAGGCTCCCTGCCAATCCTCTACCATGATGGAGAATAGGTGATACTCACCGAATTTAGCGTCATGCACTGGCCCGATGGAGCCCCTCATGCCAAAAAAACTAGTCATTGTGACATCTGTCGTTGTTGTCGTTGTTGCTGGCTTTCTGCTCTATGTCGCATCCTTGGAAGATGAGGTCCTGATCCGCGAAGACGTTCGGATCTATGGTGACATCAATGAAGTACAGGCATTCTTGGAGGATG
>JAJRYU010000637.1 GCA_024275615.1 Planctomycetota bacterium | reverse complement strand
CATCACCGGCAGATCGCATTCCCGTCGATGCCTTGGAGTTCGGGAACGATCGTAAGATTGATTTTTCGCGCTAATCCCGGCTCGTTAGATTGCCCGGCCTCACTCCTGAGGTTCATTTTTGAGAGATCCGCTCCTGATGCAGAAAATCCACCTCCTTCACTACGGCGAATTGGCGTTGAAATTGGGCAATCGTAGGCTCTTCGAGGAGCGTTTGGCCAAGAATATCCGCGCCCTGGCCGCACCCTTAGGGCGCGTCAAAGTGAAGCGCCTCTACGGGCGCATGGTCGTTGTGCCGGAAACCGACATGGATGACGGGGAGTTAGCCTTGGTTTTGGACCGGGTTTTCGGTCTGGCCTATCATGGTCAGGCCTACATGGAGGAGGCTTCTTGGGAGAATCTGGAGCGAATTACCGCAGCGATATTGCCCGAGGGGGAGTTTACGTTTGGTGTCCGGGCCAAACGCGCTGAGCAGACTTGGCCGAAGGGCCGAGGGGAAACGGAAAGAGAGCTGGGGGCATTTGTCGTTGGCCTCCGGGGCTGGAAGGTCAACTTGACCAATCCTGACATTTGGGTCCAAGTTGAGATCGTCAATCAGAAAATCCTCATTTCCATCGAAAAAAAGCCGGGGTTGCGTGGTTTGCCTCAGGGGGTCAGCGGTCAGGTCATGGCGCTTTTCTCCGGTGGCATCGATTCACCAGCAGCAGCCTTCGCCATGATGTCTCGTGGTTGCCACATTCACGCCATCCATTTTCATAGCGCTCCTTACACCAGCCAGGAGAGCCAAGACAAAGTGGTGGACTTAGCTCAGGCCTTGGTGCGTTTTCAGCCCAAAATGACTCTCCACATGGTGGCATTCGCGGAGTTACAGCAAGAAATCGTCAAAAACACCCCGCAGCAATTTCGGGTGATCCTCTACCGTCGATATATGCTTCGTATCGCTGAAATCATGGCGAAGCGAAGCCGCTGTTTGGCGCTTGTGACCGGTGAGAGCTTGGGGCAGGTGGCATCTCAGACCTTACGCAACATGCAAACCGTCGATGCTGCCACGGATATGTTGATCCTGCGACCCCTAGTCGGGACTGACAAAGAGGACATCACCAAGATGGCCAAGAAAGCCGGGACCTTCGACATCAGTATCTTGCCCCATGAAGACTGCTGTAGTTTCCTCATGCCCCGCAAACCGGCGACCCGCAGTCGGATTTTCGAGATCGAGAAAGCCGAAGAAGGTCTCGATGTGGAAGACCTACTTTGGGACACAGTACGGGGGATTGAGACGATTCAGTTGTCGTGAGGGCCAAGGAGCGTTGGCGCAAAAAAGAGACCAGGCGTTTCTTGTGCACAAGAAACGCCTGTTCGTGAGAGAGAGAGTTTTGCGAAGCGCTCCGAGAAGTTTGAGAGAGAGTTGAGAGAGAGAGTTAACTTCCCGGTTCCCTTCGCTGAATCATTCTCGGCGAAACCAACTTTCGCTTAACGGCTATTTTCTGATCTTTTCAATCGCTTGCCGAGGCACACCTACCTGTCGAATTTGAAACGCAAGATATCAGCATTGGGCGCTTCCTTGGGCAAGCGACTCCCATCGATCAAATAGCCAACGGAATGTAAGAGGTCGCCAAAAATGCGATATTGGCTGGCGGTGGAATCCAGGTAAGCCACGCCGCTTGAACCTCCTGAGCCAACTCGCAAGCCGATCATGCGTTCAACCATACGAGCGTGCCGGAATCTGAAGAGTCGGAAATGTTCCTCAAACTCCAAAGCCTGGGTGATCAAAGCGTAAGGCCACCTAAGCAGGGGTTCGTGGCGATACGTGGAAATGAAAACCAGCGCGGTACGAGCTTGTTTTGCCAGGTCTTCCCCTTCGCAAAAATAGGCACGGGCATCGGCCTTTGATTGTTCGAATCGTTCTGTGACTCGTGCAACTTGCTCAAGCCCGAGATGGGGGTTGTTTTTTTGATGAGTGATTTGTTCATCGATGTACTTGCTATGAGCAGAAAGGAAAGTCTCGACGAAATCGGGAAAAGCCTTATCGACCGGTGTCCGGGCCAACCAAGTTAGAACCGCGTCGCGGAGGCTCATCTCGGTGACGCGCTTCTCCACCTTCTTGCGATGCTCTTCTGGCATCTCGCTAAAATAGGCCTTACCTTCGAAGTTGATGCGTTCGCTTTCGGAGAGACCAGCCAAGACCTCCACTTCGCGGAATTGCCACGACTGAAAACCGCTGGCAGGGATGAGTTTGTCCCTAAACGACAAGAAGTCCAAAGGTGCCATGGTTTCGATGATGGTGAATTGCTGGGTCAGAAGTTTGAAAAGCTCCGTGTTTCTTTGCAGCAGGTTGCATGCCTTGGGGATGTCTTCTTCCGGGACCTCCCGATTGGACTCATGGGGGCGGCCGATTAGGTCGCGCGCCAAGCTCAAATCCGCCAGGGCCATAACGAACCAGAGTTCGATCGTCTGGTGCATGGTAATGAAGAGCAATTCCTCGTGATGGATGAGATCCCGAGTCTCTTCATTGTTGGATGACTCAAAACTGGGAGGTAGTTGGCAAGAAAGAAGCTTGTCGAGCTGCAAGTAATCGTGATATGTGGGCGAACGCCGAGCCATGAGATGGTATCCTCAATCTGTTGGAGAATCTTCTGCTTGCCAGAGGATAACCTTGGCTCTACTTTTGTGGTAGAGCTTGGCAAGTCTCTGTTTCGTTTCATAATAAGCAGAGACTTATCAAATGGAGCGAATCATGCCGCATATTTCGGAATTCCCAGTAGACTCACATTTGCGTGTGTTCAGCGCGCCTCGCGCCCTAACCGCAGACGAAAAAGCCCACATCGAGAAGGGTATTTCTACCTTCTTGGAGACTTGGTCTGCAGAAAAGCGCCCTGTGACAGGAGCCTTTGAAATTGTCCACGATCAATTTGTTGTCATTGCCGCCGACGAGACCGCTGTGCCCTTGACGGGTTGTGCCCGCGACGCCATGACCCGCATGGTGCGAGACTTATCAGCTCCCCTTGGCATCGACTTGATTCACGGCCCACCCATTTGTTTTCGCGAAGGGGATCGCATCCGCGCCGTCGGCCGCGACGAGTTCGGTGAATTGGCCAAAGATGGCAAAGTGACTGCCGATACCGTGGTCTTCGACAATACCATCATGGCTGTAGGCCCCTATCGCGAGGGTAAGTGGGAAGTCGCAGCCAAAAATAGCTGGCACGGTCGTGCCTACGATCTCACTAGCTAATGTCCGACTCCAAGCCAGCCCGCCATCCCTTGCCGGAGGCGGTCTGGCCTAACGCCGGTGAAGCCGCCACGAGCCTGCTTTTTTCGCCAAGAGCGATCGGACCCAATCTCACTGCCACCAATCGTGGTTGGGTTCCTGCCATGGTGCCATGGCGCGCCACCCCCGATGGCTTTGTCACCAAGAGAAATGTCGCATGGTATGGCCGCTTTGCCGCTGGCCGGCCCGGCGTTCTCGTGGTCGAAGCTACGGGCATTCGCGACGTCCCGTCCGGTCCCTTGCTGAGGCTGGGCCACGACCGTTTCATTCCTGGCATGAAAGAAATTGTTCAAGAAGTCAAACGAGCGAGTGCTGGTGAGACCAGAGTCTTCATCCAACTCATTGACTTTCTTGGTATCCGCAGGCGCCCCGAACCAGCCAAATACTTTGAGCGCTACTTGATCCCAAGTGCTGATCACCGGGCAAGATTGGCATCGGTGACCCAAGACGATTCATGGGCCAATGCGACGGAAAAGCAAGTCAGAGAGTTCTTGGCTCAGTCCGACGATGACCTGCTTGATCAAGTCCTTACGATTCGCGAACTCGAATCCTTGCGGATGGGGGCCCGTGAGCACATCAACGACATGGATCTTGAGCACATCCGGGAATTGCCGACGGTGCTTCCAGGTCTGTTCGCGGACGCCTGTGCTCGTGCCCAAGAGGCGGGCTTTGATGGCGTCGAATTACACTACGCTCACGCCTACACCATGGCGAGTTTCCTCTCCCGCCTCAACGACCGTGATGATGGTTATGGCGGCCATAGGGCAGGGCGTTTGCGCTTGCCTCTCGAGGTTTTTGAGAAAGCTCGTGAAAGGGTGGGGACTGCCTATGCCCTGGGCTGCCGGTTCTTGGGCGATGAAGTCATTGCCGGGGGTAGCCGGATCGAAGACGCCACTTACTATGCCTTGGGTTTCGCCAAGGCCGGGATGGATTTTCTCAGTGTTTCCAAAGGCGGCAAGTTTGAAGACGCCAAACAACCGGCCGTTGGCCAAGCTGCCTATCCCTACACCGGCAAATCAGGCCAAGAGTGCATGCCGACAACCCGTATCGATCGCCGTGGTCCATTTCTTAGGAATGTCCACCTTGCGGCGGCGATTCGCACTGCTCTGCGGTCCGAAGGGCTTGAGACTCCTGTCGTCACCGCAGGAGGCGTGAGCACGTTTGCCCATGCGGAGGGCATTCTTGTTGCTGGCCAAGCCGATTTCGTCGGCGCGGCCCGACAGTCCCTTGCCGATCCGGATTGGTGGCTGAAGATGAGAGGCGGGCGCGGCGCGGAAATCCGTCGCTGCGAGTTCACCAATTACTGCGAAGGCCTTGATCAAAAGCACAAGGAAGTGACCTGCCGATTGTGGGACAGAGTCGGCCTCGATGAGCCCAACCTCTCTCTGTCCGAAGACCAGCACCGCCGACTGCTCCCACCTCCCTAAGCTGGGACCGCGGGCGTCCCCGCCCCCATCTTCACCTTCAAGCCCCCAACCCCCTCTTCCTCCCAAATTTCCAAGTCCACCCAGCAAATCCCGACGTCTACGCCTCCAGAGAGTGGAGAGAAAGATGAAACACTACCGGTTTAAGCAACCCAATCTGGACCACCTCCAAAAAAAAGGGTATCTGCCTCACTTTGACGACAACAAGACAACCCACGTCGTGACCTTCTCCCTCGCTGATAGTTTTTCTTATCCTCCTGACACGAAACTCAAAGCCAAGACAACCGGATTCTCAGTTGTTGATTCTTCCTTGGACAAGGGATGGGGCAATTGCATCTTGGCGCAAGCGGTTGTCAGCAAGTTTGTTGAACAAACGCTGCTGCACTTCAATCGAGAGCGCTATGAGCTCTTTGCTTGGGTCATCATGCCCAACCACGTTCATGTGCTCTTTACTCTGAAGGGAGACTTCCCCTTGTGGAGGATTGTTCAAGCTTGGAAGAGCTTTTCAGCCAAGCAAGTCAATCGTCATCTCGGCACCAAGGGGGTTGTGTGGAGTCCGGATTTCCTTGATCGTTGTGTCCGGGACAAGAATCACTTTGTCACGGCTTGGAGATATATCGAGAACAATCCGGTGAAGGCCAAGTTGTGCCGTCGACCAGATGGTTGGCGGTTTTCCAGCGCTTGGCGTGGGCCAGCGAAAGGCCAAGATGCGGGCGGGGACGCCCGCGCCTTTTTCCCCTGCACCAACAGCCCTTGAATTGTCCCCAACTTCTCCTCATTATTTGAACCATGGTTCAAATAAAGGCCTCGGCCGACACACTCAAAGTCTTGGAAAAGCAGCGTGCAATCCTATTGGCCGCATCTAACCTATTTCGTGGCAAGGGGTTCCATGCAACGGGCATGCGCGATATAGCCACTTCTGCGGGTATGACTGTTGGTAATCTCTACTACTATTTTCGCAACAAGGAAGAGATTCTGGCGTTCTGCCAGGAAGAGACCCTAGACCGACTGAAAGCTCTCGTGACTCAGATTCGATCGGCGCCAGAGCGAGCCTGTGACCGATTGGTCGCCCTCATTGTTGGCCACGTTCGTTGCCTTAACGAGGGGATTCCAGGGAGCCTAGCGCACCTGGAAGTTCCGGAATCGCTATCTGACGCCATGAAGAAGAAACGCGACGACTATGAAGATGCTCTTCGCCAGCTCATTCGTGAGAGTGTTGCCGAGGGTACTTTTGAAGCCTGCGACGAAAAGGTGGCGGCTTTGGCCATTCTCGGAGCGGTCAACTGGACTGTCCGTTGGTTTCGTCCAGAAGGCACTCGCGATGCTGAAGGAATTGGCTTTACCTTTGCGCAACAACTCGTGGGTGGGCTGATGACACCCGAAGCCAAGAAAACACTCAAAACAAAAAACTTAAGCACGGGAACCAGCTCCTTGTTGGGCCGCGCAAACTCTGATGGGGTAAGACATGGTTGATGGGATGACCACAGCCACTTTGAGGATCAATGGTGAGGACAGGACGATCGTCTTTCCTACCCACCACACGCTCCTCGAAGTGTTACGGGAAGAATGCCAACTGACCGGCACAAAACATGGGTGTGAGCTTGGCGAATGTGGCGCTTGCACCGTCTTGGTTGATGGCAAGGCTGCCCTTTCTTGCGTCGTGCTGGCGGCGGAAATGGAAGGGCGGGATATTGAGACCGTTGAAGGCATGCACACCGCCGATGGTCCTCATCCTTTGCAGACGACCTTCGCCGAGTTGGGAGCGGCTCAGTGTGGCTATTGCACGCCCGGCATTTTGCTCACTGCCAAGGCTCTCCTCGAAGAGAACTCAAGCGCAGACGATCCTGAGATTCGTGAAGCCTTGTCGGGAAATCTCTGTCGCTGCACGGGATACAACAAGATCATCGAAGCTGTGACTTGGGCCGGTGCCATCACGCGCGGCGAAAAGGGAGGTGAGCCCAATGACTTGCAGGTCTTTGGCGCCACTGTTGGGGAAGGGGATAACTCATGACCAACAAGAAACAGGATCACGCCTTGCCGGGGCAGAGTCCCGGTGGCAAACGTCAAGACCTTAACTTGATCGGCAAGCCTTATCGCCGCGTCGATGGCATGGCGAAAGTTACGGGCCAGACGATTTTTGCTGACGACTTTGTGGCGCCGCGTATGGTCCACATGAAACTTGTGCGCTCCACAGTTCCTCACGCTGAGATTCTTCGAATCGACGCGTCCATCGCCGAGGGCATGCCAGGTGTGCTCAAGATCCTTACCGGTGAAAGTATGCAGAACACCTTCGGTATTCTGCCGGTGTCCCAAGATGAGCATCCCTTGTGCTTTGACAAGGTGAGATTTGTCGGTGATCCCGTCGTCGCCGTGGCCGCTTTGACGGAAGACCAAGCAGCCAATGCCGCCGCAGCCATTGAAATCACTTACGAGCCATTGGCGACGATCTCCAGTGTTGATGAAGCCATCAAATACTCCGATCCGCAGATCCACGACTACGCCGACGATGGCAACTTGCACAAAGTTGTGTCCATGAAGTTCGGCAATGTCGAGGGTGCCTTTGAAAATGCCGATGTCGTTTTGGAAGACGATTGTTTCTTCGAAGGCAATACGCACCTTGCCATGGAGCAACATGCGACCGTGGCTATGGCAGAAGCCGACGGCAAAGTCACGCTCTACAGTTCAACGCAGACACCTCACTACTTGCACAAAGCCTTAACACGCGTGTTGGGAATACCGGCGACACACATACGTGTGATTGCGGCACCCAATGGCGGTGGATTTGGCGGCAAGAGTGATCCTTTCAATCACGAGATCTGCGCGGCGAAAATGGCTCTTGAGCTGGGCCGCCCAGTCAAGATTTGCTTAACGCGGGAAGAAGTATTCTACTGTCACCGCGGACGGCATCCGGTTCAGATGTATCTGAAGACCGGTTTCACCAAGGAAGGCATCATTACCGGGCAGCACCTAAAGACGGCGCTTGATGGGGGTGCTTACGGCAGCTATGGCGTCGCCAGCACCTACTACACCGGGGCTTTGCAAACTGTCACTTACAAGATTCCGTCCTATCAATTTGATTCCATCCGGGCGTTTACCAACAAACCACCCTGTGGACCGAAACGAGGGCACGGAACACCTCAGCCACGATTTGGCTGGGAAGTCCAACTCGACAAAGCGGCGCAGAAACTCGGCATCGACCCTGCCGAACTTAGGCTGAAGAACCTCGTCGAAGCAGACACGGTGACGGCCAATTATCTGAAGATTGGATCCATCGGTCTGCGTAAGTGCATCGAAGCCGTCATCGAAGGTAGTGGTTGGAAAGAACGCTTTGGCAAGCTTCCCAAAGGAAAAGGGCTGGGGCTTGCGTGTAGCGCTTATCTTACCGGGGCGGGCTTGCCGATCTATTGGAATCATATGCCGCATTCCGGTGTCCAGATCAAGTTGGATCGGTCCGGTGGTGTGGCCGTCTTTTGCGGTGAGACGGAGATCGGGCAAGGGTCGGATACTGTCTTGGCGGCCATCGTTGCTGAAATACTCGGCATTGACTTGATGGACATTCGTCTTTGCGTCGCCGACACGGACCTCACACCCGTTGACTTGGGCAGCTACTCTTCCAGAGTCACCATCATGATGGGAAATGCCGCGATTCAAGCGGCGGAGCGTGCCAAAGAACTCATTGCCGGTGCTGTCGCCGAAAAATTGGCGGTGCCCAAGGGCCGTTTGGCATTTGCCGAACGCCGGGTGTTTGACGTCGAGAATCCCGATGTCGGCATGGATTGGCCCGATGCGGTTATTGCCGCAGAATCCAAGAATGGCACCTTGGGCGTTACCGGATCCTATTCGCCACCCAGGTCCCCAGGTCGTTATCGTGGCGCCGGCGTCGGCCCTTCACCGTGTTACTCCTACAGCGCTTGTGTCTTGGAGGTTGACGTTGATCCAGAAACGGGCATGTACGAAGTTGAACATGTGTGGATGGCCCATGACGTCGGACAGTCGATCAATGCCGCCAGTGTGATGGGGCAGATCGAGGGCAGTATATACATGGGATTGGGTGAAGCGACGATGGAAGAGTCGGCTTTCCGACGCCTGCCAAAACGCATGTCGAATGCGCTGGTGCACAAATTCCCGTCACTACTTGAATACAAAAGCCCGACCTTTTTGGACATGCCCAAGATGACAACCTATGTCATTGAAGACCCTGATCCCAATGGGCCCTTTGGTGCCAAGGAGGTTGGTCAAGGACCACTTCTGCCAATCATGCCAGCCTTAGCCAACGCCATTTTTGATGCTGTTGGTGTACGGATTGATCAAATCCCTATTGGTCCTCACATGGTCAAGAAAGCCATGGATGATCTTGAGCGTGGCAAAGCCGGACGGTTCGGCCCGGGTTCGTTTCCACCCTATGAGTTTGGCGAACCCCTCAACGTGCCTACACCACAAGAAGGTGGCGACGGCAAAGCAACAAACAACGAAGCGAGAGGGCTCCGCCCTGATCGTGGCACAATGACGATCAAGCCCCTCGGAGGTAAGAAATCATGATGAGACTCCCTGCATTCAAGCTGGATTTGCCAAGCTCCGTGGCAGAGGCGGCAGAAATCCTCGCTCGTGATCCGCAAAACACGCGGATTGTCGCTGGTGGTACTGACCTTTGGCCCAACATGAAACGTCGGCATCAATCTGCCGAGCGTGTTATCAGCATGGCCAAGATTCCTCAGATGCGCGGCATCACGGGCGATGGCTCAGACGTCGTGACGATCGGTGCCTTGACGACCCTAAGGGATATATGTGATAGCACTATGTTGGCCACGAAGTATCCAGGTTTCGCCCGAGCGGTTGCTTCGATCTCAGCTCCCGCTCTGAGGAATACTGGCACCATCGGTGGCAACCTATGTCTTGATACACGTTGCACCTATTACAACCAATCTGAGGAATGGCGTCAGAGTATTGATTGCTGTCTCAAGGAGCGCGGTGACGTTTGTTGGGTGGCTCCGGGTTCAAAAAGGTGCTGGGCGACGTCTGCCACCGACTCTGCTCCGGTTCTTTGTGCTCTAGGGGCCAAGGTCAAGTTGGTTTCTGCGCAAGGGGAGCGCATTCTCCTTCTGAAAGAGATGTACATCGACGATGGCATCAGCTACCTGGCAAAACGTCGCGACGAAATCCTCACAGAAGTGATCTTGCCACCGGCAGCTGACGTGCGCAGCACCTATTGGAAGCTGCGTCGCCGGGGTTCCATTGACTTTCCGGTTTTGGGTGTTGGGGCCACGGTGACTTTGGATGACAATCACGTCGTGAAAGCCTGTTCCATCTATCTGGGTGCGGTGCGCTCCGCGCCTACGGAAGCCAAAGACGCCCAAGAGTTCCTGGTCGGCAAGAAACTTGATGCTGAGGTGATCGCCGAAGCGGCCAGTTTGGCGAGGAAACCCGCAGCGCCTCTGGACAACACCGATTTTGTTGTTGCTTGGCGCAAGAGCATGGTGGAGCGCTACGTTGACGGGGCCCTTCGTGAACTCGCTGGCATAGAAGGGAAAACCAGGCGACCGAGCCATGGCACCCATGTGGCCTAAGGGTGCCCATGGGACCTTGGCAATGAGGAACAAGCGACTTCTTCTTCACCTTTGTGTCTTGCTGATCGTCGATTGTCTCTTTCTAGGTTCGGCCGTCTTTAGCGATGACCAGCGCGCTCCTTGGGACGCCGTGTTTCGCTACCAGCCGTTTGCGTCCGAAAACCCACAGATTGTCGATGCTAAGCGTAGCGCTCTTCGCACGGATTGGTCGCGGCAGTTCTTGCCGTGGTCGCAACAAGTGAGGGATTCTTGGTTGCGGGGCCAGGTGCCCTTGTTGGACGAATACTCAGGTTTGGGCAAACCACTCGCCGGTAACGTGCAAAGCGAAGCGTTTTCACCCTATTTGCCATTGAACCTCATAGCCGGGAAGCACTACTGGGACCTGAAGCAGTTAGCGGTTCTCCTTTTGGCGCAGTTTTTCTGTTTGCTCTTGGCAAGGAACTTGGGGCTTTCGAACATAGCCGCCCTTGCCGTCGCTTTAGGGTTTTCGTTTTGCTCCTACATACAGTGTTGGATCATGCATCCGCACTCCGGAGTCGCTGCACTCTATCCAGGAGTTGCTTGGGCATTTTTGAAGCTGCGCCGCACCCCCTCACTGCGGACGCTTGCCATCGCCAGCGTCGTCTTGGCGGCAACGATCTTGGCTGGTCATGTCGAGACGGCGGCTCTTGTCGGGGTGGGCGCCGCTGCTTTGGTCTTTTTCTTGCCCCAGGGCGCTTTCGTTCGCGATCGCTTGCGTTTCTTCCTGTGGGTCATGGGGTCGGTGCTTATTGCCTTCTCTTTGTCGAGCCCCATGCTCCTGCCGTTCTTCGAATACTTGTCTGAGTCGGACTTAGTCGGGCATCGGCACCAAGTGCATCAGATCATGCCGCTTTTTGTCATCAACAAGTGGCAACATCTCTTGACTATTTTCGATCCCGATATTCTTGGCGACCATCTCCTGGCATACCGGGGCGAAGTGAGTTTCATTGAGACCGGTTTTTTTGCCGGCAGCGCCATCTTGCTGTTGGCCATGCTGGCGATTCTCTCGCCGAAGAAATCTTCTCGGGGTTTGGTCCTCGCCTCCGTCTTGACTGCGATTTGGGGTTTTGTCTGCGCCTATGATGTGCCTTGTGTTCAAGCAGTCTTAAGTCAACTGCCTGGATTCCGAGAAATGCCCTTAAGGCGATTCACTTTTGTCGCGTCCCTGCCTCTTGCCTTACTCGCTGGGGTGGCGTTTGATTCACTGCGGGAATGGCGATCAAAAAGGGGCATCCTTGCTTTCGCCGTTGGCAGCGCCTGTCTTGTTGCCCTAGCGGTCTTGCCCGAGCATTTCGCCACGGACTGGAGCCTCGTTCCCACGTTTCCCCTTCGAAACCTCATTTGGTTTGCCCTGCCGTTTGCCCTGATCGCAGCCATTTGCCGCTGCGAGAGAGGTGGCCGCAAGCGTATGATTCTCCTGCAGATCTTGCTGGCGACAATTGCTATCGAAGCCCATATACGTTGGGCGGAAGAAATCCCCACTCAACCGGCAAACCTGTCGCGACCCAAGTCCTATGCCATGGACACTCTCGAGGCTCTCAGCACAAGCGGCCGGGTGTTGCCACTCATGTGGACTCTGCCTCCAGAGCAAAACGCCATCTACCGGGTGAAGAGTCCACGAGCCTATGACGCGATTTTCTTGAAGCGCTACCTGCGCTTGATCAATGGCAGCCAGGCCTTTTATCATCCCTACATCGTGCAAGCTACTTTCGGGCTCAACAAGGGGCTCATGGATATGATGTCGATTCGCTGGCTCCTGGCTTCGGTGCCTGCCGAAGAAATCTTGCAGCCTGTGGGGCGACTCTTCATGGATCCTGGCAAGATCCTCAAGTTTGAAGTTCCCCTTTCTTTAGGAGAGGAAGCCCGCTTTGTTTTGGGCGGCACAACACCTCAGGTAGTACCGCTTGGGGTACGTGTCAAGGTTTCCAGTGCCCAAAGTAATCTGATTCACGATGACCAAGGTGATGGCACACTCTTTGACGAGAGAGCTGCAGGATTTGGTCTATT
>JAJRYU010000636.1 GCA_024275615.1 Planctomycetota bacterium | reverse complement strand
GATGCTTTGCTGACGCTTCTAACATCGCGTGGAAGGTCCCAAATACATGACGCCGGAGAACTGTGCGTTCGAAATCGGTCGCTGTGTAACGAACAGAGTCCTTGTTGCGGTCGATATTCAGATGATTGCGCCAAAAATCTGTCATGACCTCGGCCGCTTGCCAGTTGTTGGTCACGGCTCGCAGCAAGATACCACCGTTGAGTTCGGCGTCGACACGCCGTCGGCCGGTATTGCCTCGGCCAAAATTCTTGTAAATCTGTTCCGATGTCATATTGAGACTGGTCAATTGGGCAAGACGCTCACCCAAAACTTCGTCCACGCCCGTGTGCTTGAATTGTTCTTCCAGCCAAGCGTCAAGACCCTGAGCCTCGACTTTCTTGACAAGTTCTGCATCGACACCAAATGTGATGCGAGACAAGGTGTGTACGATGAGTTCTCTCTCCGTCATGACCTCAGATCCGTTTGCCTTGTTTTTCTGGCTCCATAGGTGTGGAGTGAGAATCACCATGGCCATGAAGGTCATCAAGAAAAGCGGGCAATCAACAGGCGTTCGTTTCATTATTCATCCTCAACTGGCCATAGAATCGCACAAAGCACCCATTTTGCCCAAACAAAACCCACTGGATACAGAACCAATCGTTGTCATTCCCAATGGTTCCCCCCGGGAAGGGGGCTGGCGACGACGGCGACAGCGCATATCCACTCTTTGACGACGATTGGGAAAGGGAAGAATCCTAGAAAAAAGGGGCCCTTTCGGCCCCCTTTTGGCATTTATTCAGGAAAATCGTTGGAGTTCACGCTCTTGACTTTAAGGAACGTCGACAGACTCGCCCCAAATGAGGGCTCGCCGGGACAGATTGGGGCCGTTCGGATTCACCAATAGTGAAAGAAAGGCGTTCCCAAAGTGATGGAATTCCAAATCGTGTGAAAGGAATGTCTGTTCGGGTGACAACATCGGCGCCAAAGTAGTCTGCAGTTGGCCGAGATTCATGACCAGGTCAGGTGTCCATCCTTGATTGAGCTTGGTCTGCAAGAACCCGACAATGCCAACATCGTTGTTGTCACCAAAGTGAATAATGTCTTTCCCATTGAGGGAGAACATGAATGAGTTGTTGGTGACATTAAAAGGATCGCTGACATTGGGAATGGTCTGAGCCGCATCTAAGAAACTACCATACTGCCAACCTTGGAATGATGTCCAACTGAGTGGACCAATGTTCTGGACTGCTGTGGATGTCGGCACAATGATACTGCCACCGTGGGGTGCTCCCAAAAGGACCGCTTCGTTCTTGACTTCTTGAGTTGCGATAATGGGTTTGCCCAGCAGGAGCATTTCGTAGATCAAACGTGGCGAAAGATGGTCGCCATGTATATGTGTGATGAAATAGGCATCCAGAATATTCGCCATGGCAATGATCTGCGCATTTGAAACTGGAACGTTATTTGGCGTGTAGGGCGTCGCATCGAATGGACCAGCACAGACATCGACTCCAAACGTGAACTTTCCGCCGGTAGCGTCTTGGCCCTGAATCACCCAACTTGAAGAGTACAACTTGAGAACGCGAACTCCCGCTGCTGGTGCCGGGCTGTTCGAAAGCGTATTGATCGTTTGCCACCAACGTGCTTGGTGAAACTTGCTGATGAATGGGCCCAGTGTAGGATTCAGCAAAGGATGAGTCTGGAGATCGACAGTGTCCATGACGACGTCAAGAAAGTCGCCAATGGCTTTGCGAATGACCCAAGGGCTTCCTTGAGCTTGAGGACCAAAAGTATTGACCCAGCCACTCACAGGGTAAGCGTAGTCCACCAAGTTGACCTGGGCCTGAGTGTCCTTGCCTGCCGTACAAATGGCTAGGACAAGGGCAATAATCCCGAGTTGGCGGGTGACTCTATTCATTGACGTTTTCAACTCTCGAACCTCACTCTCTCATTCGGCCACAAACGCAGTCAGTGGACCGGGCTATCGATAAATTGGCTTCGCCTCACCTCAAGAGCCACCTCTAGCCAATTGAAGCAAGTGCTCTTTCTCATCGGCCGAAATGTATTTCGACTTGACCGCGGAACGAGTGCCAGCTACGGAGGCAAAGACCCTAGGATCGCCTCTTGACTTCCGGATGCCGGTGTAACTCCCCCGAGATTCACAGCTTGGATTGCCAGAGGCGACGGCCAGTCCATGAATGAAGAGCGAGTTTTCAACGAAACAAATTGTCACTTTAAGTTGTGGAAATTGAATCCTGTTGACGTCCTGCGAACAGGCAACAAAAACGCTGTCAGCGGCATTCAATCAATTCAGTGGCATGTGACTACAGGATGGGGACGAAAGAGGTCAACATTTGCTTAGATTAATATGCACCCACCGAGACGAGGCATTCGCAGCGCACTCTTGAGCACACTTTGCAAGGAGTGGTTGCTATGAAAGGCCAGGTCGTGGAATCTTCAGCCCTTCTTCAACTTGCGCGATTCTTGTGTCGAGCAAAACAGTGTTTCAGGATGGCAGCGGTGCGTACGAAGAAATCGGGCTCAACATGTCCCCATTCATGATCAAAAACAAAAGTCGCTTTGTAGCTTGGATTACCGCAGTCGAATGCCAAGAAATCATCAATGACACCGCCTACTTCATTAAGCCTATGGGCGTGATTCCGAACCACCAAGTCAAAGCCATTGCGGTGATGAAAAGACTCATCTCTGAGGAGCAAGCGAATCCACTGCGAAAATTGTTTCGCTCCTAAACTACGATAGAGATCGAGGTCCAGCCGGTAAGCCCGCATCGTCGCCAATTCGTCGTAGGCAAATAACAGGCAAACCGAAAATTCACTGGTCAGAAACCTTTCTACTGGGGCGAAATCAGGTTGCCGCAACTTCAAGCGATTTCGGATCGAGTCGCAATCCTCACCATAGAGCAGAGAATAGAGTTCAAGGAAGCCCTCAGCAT
>JAJRYU010000635.1 GCA_024275615.1 Planctomycetota bacterium | reverse complement strand
TTCGCTGAACAGATCGTGGACTCGGCCGCAGAGGCTCCAGAGCTTGTCCGTCGTGCGTTCCGCTCCGTCGCGGAGCAGCTTCTTGAACTTGCTGAAGGCCAACTCGATCGGGTTGAGATCAGGCGAGTACGGCGGTAGATAGCCTGCCTACGCAGAGAGCGCTAGAGCTAGCCGCGGGCCGCACTAAAGACAACGCGAATGCGCTGCACCTCGTTGCCGAGTGCAACAGGCCCGCGTGTTTTGGCTATGTTCGCACGCAAGGTTTCAAAGTCATCGGCCGCCAGATCGTCGACAAGCCGATTGGTCGTTGATTTGTAGTCGAGAAACGTTCGATTCGTAATCTCGCCGCTATTTAGCTGGTGCGTCTTGGCCGTAAGGAAGCGATTGCAGAGTTCTTTAAGAATGAGCCCGTCACTTTTGACGCGGGGCGTTCGGCCTGCATACAGATCGTCTCGCTCATTTTGATATTTGTCGAGTGCTGCTTTCCAGTCGGCGGCGTAGCCGAAGTAATACCGCTTCCCCAATATCTTCTTGTAGAGACGACCACTTGGCGGATGATAAGAAAGCGGAAAGTCGTCGTAGAGCTTCTGCCAACCGTTTTTGCTGGCCGCTTTGAAGGGCTTCTTAGCCAATGTAGAATTCGTCAAGTGCTCGCCACCAACGCATAGGGAAAGGCGGGTTCGTTGACACCTGCCGGGCTCATCCAGCGGGGGTCAATTTTGCTTGGCGGCTCATTCTGCCAAAACCAGCCTATCGGGTGTCAATAAGCCAGGAATGGAAGTCGCCAAGCACAAAGAATATAGATATTACGCTATAAATAAACAGTTTTAATCAAAGCGCCCATAGCTCAGCTGGATAGAGCAGCGGACTTCTAATTGGAAGAGCCAAAAACGCCGATTGATTGAAAAGGACTGAATAGAACGAGTAGAGTTTGACGTAAGCCCTGGTAGCTCAGTTGGATAGAGCATCAGATTTCTAATCTGAATGTCGCGTGTTCGAGTCACGCCCAGGGTACTTTCTTTCCATGTTTTCCATGAAAACAGACCGTTTAATACGGTTTCAGTAACGAATACAGTAACCGCTAGACATGCCGTTTGGAGGTGTGCTACCGTGTGAGCGTTGGAGCATCATACGAAAACCAAGGGCGATCTCGGAGTCCTGAAAGCACAGGTTGATCTCTTCGAGCAAGGATGGGAAGTCCTACTTCCGCTGACTGAACATGCCCCGTTCGATCTGGTGGCGTACCGAAATGAAGAGTTCCGTCGAGTTCAGGTGAAGTACCGTTCTGCCAAAGACGGGAAGATGGCTCTGAGCTTCCGAAGTGTTTGGTCGGATCAAAATGGGATTCACACGAGGAAGATGAATAAGAATGAGGTGGATGTGGTCTGCCTGTATTGTCCAGAAGTTGACAAGTGCTTTTACGTTGACCCAAAAGACTTCAATGAGTCAGTGTTCTTGCGAGTTGCCCCATCCAAGAACAATCAAACGGCAGGAGTCAACTTCGCTGAGGACTTCAAATTCCTGAAGTAGAAGGGTCCGTTGATCCGCGAAACATCGGCGGGAAGGGTGGCGGGGTTCTGCTCCATTGGTCAGCCTCGTTCGGACAACTGTCGCGGAGCACTCTGATCATCCTGTTGGGGTCGTTGGACCCTCTCAAGACGAAGGCGTTCACGTCCGCAGTCGCTCAAGCTGCCGAAGAGATTGGGGTGGTGGGTCGATCACGTTCTTGTTGATCCCCTGAAGCAAAGGGTGAAGTGTGCCGGCTGAGTCCGGCTGAGTGTTGTCTTCCCTTAATGAACCCCCATCAACAACACAGTCGTGAGCCAGGGATGGCGAACGTCATTATTGAAAGATGGGTTGAGCCGGGGCGCCTGCGAAGAGCAGGCTCGATGGGGGTGGCGAAGGGAAGAAAACGCGAATCTTCACCCTTTGTTTATTTTCAACTCTTGAAGCTTGGATTCAACTGCTGAGAATGCGTCTTGTTTTCGAGTAAAGTGACCAACTTGGTATTCCTTTCTTTGCCGCCGAATTCTCGCCCTCCATTTTTTTTCTTTCTTGAGCCAATAAACGCAGCCTGTTATCGGCTTGCCTGTCATTAGACCTGTTCTGTACGCGTGTTGGATGTTTGCGGCGTTAGAGATGTATTCGAGATTACATGGTCTGTTGTCCGTCTTGATTCCATTCTTGTGATTGACGGTCATCTCAGGCTCCCGTGATCCGATGAATGCCTCAGCGACCAACTTGTGAATTGGAAAATCGACGCGTGTTCGGAATCCTTGTATCCTCGTACATGGATAACCACAATTGTTGAGTCTCGAATATGGAATGGAGCAGTTTCTCTGATTGCACCTTGATTCGATTCGTCTAACTCGCCCCATGCTCGAAGCCTGATAGACGCCGTTTGTCCAATCAATGTCTTTCCAGACTTCACCCGGCAATGGTACTATCGATCTCGTCTTATCCACATAAGACAAAGTACGCCTTGTTGCTGAGAAGCGCAAGGCGTTGCTTT
>JAJRYU010000634.1 GCA_024275615.1 Planctomycetota bacterium | reverse complement strand
TGACGAGAAACCAAAGTCGAGGGACTTGGGTTTGAATACTTTCTGTGCAAATCGGGACTTGAACTCCTGATTTGCACATATTATGGTTATGGGATGATCCCCCGAGTCCAAAAAAAGGAGCTCCTGACTCAATTGAAGGAGTTCCCCATCGTCACGGTGCTTGGCCCCAGGCAGGCGGGGAAGACCACGCTTGCCAGATCTTCCCTACCCGATTTCGACTACGTGACACTCGAGGATCCCCAGACTCTGGAGATCGCAAAAGAAGATCCCATACGGTTTCTGCACCAACATCGCCGCAAGGTGATCTTCGATGAGATTCAACGGGCGCCACACTTACTAAGTTATCTCCAGGGAATCGTCGATGAAGATGGAGTCAATGGTCAATTCGTCCTAACCGGATCACATCAGTTGGAATTGAATCCGGCAGTGACACAGTCGTTGGCCGGGCGCACAGGCATTCTTTACCTCTTGCCGCTGTCAATCGTCGAGCTTGACGGCGCTGGACACAAGCGCGAGTCGTTTGAGGAATACCTGCTGCGAGGCTTCCTCCCCAGGGTGCGCGCACACGATCAGCGCCCTCGTGTTGCCTACGCGAGCTACTATCAGACCTACGTCGAGCGCGATGTTCGTCAGTTGATACGCCTCAAGGATGCCGACCTATTCAAGAGGTTCATGAAACTCTTGGCCGGGCGCGTCGGCCAATTGGTCAACTTGGCATCTCTTGGGAACGACACGGGGATAGACGCCAAGACAGTGCGCCACTGGTTGTCTATTCTGGAAGCATCATTCATTGTCTTTAAGCTCCCGCCCTACTACAAGAACTTCGGCAAGAGGGTCACGAAGTCGCCAAAGTACTATTTCACGGAACCCGGACTGCTTTGCCATCTCCTTGGTCTCGAAGACGTGGCACAAGTTTCACGTGATCCTCTTGTCGGTAGTTTGTTTGAGAATCTAGTCGTCGTGGAAGCTCTCAAGAGCAGATATAATCAGGGCCGCATGCCCAACCTCTCATTCTATCGAGATGGTCACGGCAACGAAATCGATCTCTTGTTTGAAGCTGGACGGGAACTCGTTGGCATTGAGATCAAATCAAGTTCCACCTATCACAGTTCCTTCAAGAAAAACCTGACCTACTTCAATAAGAGTGTCCAATCTCTTTCCCGAAGCTACATCGTTTACAATGGCGACAAGCACGAGTTAGAAGGTGGTATTGAGGCCATTCCAGTCGAAGAAGTTAGCCGTTTGTTTGAACAATGAGCCGCGTGTGAATGGCTTTCCAAGGCTGCGCTTATCTAGCTGATAGCGCACTTGGCCACCACCCCCCAGACGATCCAATCAGACTCGGGTGGGCAACAAGACATGGTGTGAGAAGTCTCGTGAATGAAGCGTAGACAGTCATATTCGAGCTCATTGGCTCATCGTTGCCGGCGGATTCATTGATTGTGGGTGTCGGCCCAATCCGCCAAGGCGTTGGTGGCGAATGACTTGTGCCGGTTTAGAAACTCCAAGGTAGAGTAATTCCATTTCGACAGTGACTTTGATATTTTGATGGGACGATTTGTACTCCTTGACCGCATTACCATCACCAAACACGAGCATCTTTCGCGCGCCTTGTCGAGCCAATCAATTATGACATGTAATCTGACGAAACTGGGAACCATCTTGTTGGTGGCCGCCTTCACCCTCACCTTGTTGCCGACGATTGGGCTCGCCCAAAAAGGTCTGCCTCCCGTACCTAAGGACGGTTCGTGCTCGGCGGCAGCCGCGGCGGCCAAAGATGGCATCAATTGGGAACCTGATCTCAAGACGGCCATGGCGAAAGCCAAGAGACTCGACAAACCGGTCTTCATCGTTTTTCTCTGCCGCTTCTTGGGAGATTGCAATAGCCCCCATGCCTGACTGGGCCATTACGCCATGCGTGAGCGCTTGCTCGAAGCTCCGGGGGTCCCGGAGCAAATCAACCGTGATACCGTTCCTGTTCTCATCAATACCACGGACTCGGGATTTCCTGATGAAATTGAATGTCTGAAATGGTGGAAGGATCAGTATTACATCAATCCTTGGACCAGGATGATCTACGGTCACTTCATGTTTATCAATGGTGACGGTTCAAGATACTATGGCACGTCCGGCTGCCAATGTGTGGAGTCCATGAAGTACGACGATTCCTTCAAGTACGGCAAGCAACAATTCAATAAGGGGGTTGAACTGTTCAAGAAGTCCAGAGCACTAGAGAGAATCTCCAAGCGCACTCAGGCCGAAGAAAAAGGCCTTCAAGACATCTACAAGGAGATTGAATATCGAGTGGCCGCGGGACGAGTCTGTGGCGAAGATATGCGGCTACTCACGGGCCGTTTCTTGGCCGGGCATGGTGCACAGAATTGGGCCACCGTTTTGCAACAATTGATGCCGCCGAAGCCTGGACAAAACGAAAGTGACCCCCTGGGACCCAATATGCGCATTTCAGCGACACGACGCTTGGGCGAGTTCGTCTCGGACAAGACCCCTTTTACGGTAGGCGCTGAAAAACACCTCGAAGCGCTCTATATTCAAGCTGGCCACGAACAGTATTTGGCCCTGCGCAAGAAGATCCTCAAAGAAAAAAAGGTTGGGTATATCTGTCCAGAAGATGTTCCCCTGCCACCGTCGTTGGTGCGGTCCGCGGCCTACTCCTTGGGCCAAATTGTTGGCCAAGGGTGGAAAAAGGACGCCCCCGATCTCGTCGAAGTGGCCAGTCGCTGGTGGCTTGCCCACCAAGGGGAAGCACGCTTTCAAGTGAAGAAACACTGAACCGGGTTGCTGCAGCTTGGAGTCACTGTTGGCAGGAACAACGGCCATCCCAAGGTGCAGCGACAAAGGCGTCGGTCACAAAAATAAATTCCTTGCAACACCTGAAGTCCGATTTCGCCTACCTTTTCGTAGTCCAAATTAGGTCCTACCTGCAAAAGGGAAACACAATGACGCTCAAATCGCTCCTCAAGCCCACGGCCGCTTTTGCCATGACACTCGTTATGGTGATAAATACGCACGCCCAGTTCAATCTCAGCCGGACGCATGACGGACCTTCTGCCAATAGCCGATTCGGTGAGTCTGTCAGTGATGCTGGAGACGTCAATGGTGATGGCGTCCCGGACTACGTTGTCGGTGTGCCAGGAAACTCAGGCATCAATGGCAGCCGAGTTGATGTCTTTTCTGGTCTTGATGGCAGTCTTATCCACACAATTCTCAACCCCGTTTTTGCCAGTTATCTGGGGCGAAGCGTCAGTGGCGCCGGTGACGTGAATGGCGATGGTTTCGCGGACATCGTTGTCGGCAGTTCCAAGTTCTCGGGTTTGCAAGGAAATCTAACAGACATTAGAGTTTATTCGGGACTTGATGGCAGCATTCTTCACCTCTTGGTTGAGTCTAACTTGAGCAATGGGCTTCAAGGAACTGAAGTCAGCGGCGCTGGCGATCTCAACGGCGACGGATTCGATGATTTCTTGTCTGGCGATCCCTCGTATCTCACCCAATTGACGGCACCTTCCATTCGTGGCCACGTGCAAGCCTACTCCGGGTTAACTGGTGCTGTGATCTTGACCATCAACTCTCCCACTTTCGGTGAGAGTTTCGGCAGTGCGGTCAAAGGCATGAGCGACATCAATGGTGATGGTGTGGGCGAGATTATCGTCGGCTCGCCATCATTTGGTTCTGTCACTGGTGTCCCTTTCCAATGGGCCGGCAAGGTCTATGTTTATTCAGGATCCAACGGCCAAGTCATTCACTCCTGGACAGGTCAACAAGGAGGTGCTCACCTTGGCAATTCCGTAAGCGGTGCTGGCGATGTCAACCGCGATGGTGTCGAAGACATCATCGTTGGCGCGCAATACGCGAAGAACAGCAGTGGCGATACTGTTGGCAAGGCCTTCGTCTATTCCGGATTCGACGGCTCATTGCTCTATCAATTTGTCGGTGATTCGGCTGGTGATCGCTTCGGATCTTCAGTCAGCGGTTTGGGAGACACCAACGGTGACGGCTACAGCGATCTCGTTGTCGGCGCCATAGCCGATGACAACAACGGCACAAGTTCCGGAAGTGCGCGGATTTTTTCGGGTGCCGATGGCAGCATCCTGACAACGATCCATGGCAACAACGCTGGAGATGTCTTCGGCGGCTCGGTCAGCAACCTTGGCGACATCAATCTTGATGGCT
>JAJRYU010000633.1 GCA_024275615.1 Planctomycetota bacterium | reverse complement strand
TGATCCCCATGGGCAGAAAAACCTTCCATGGTGACGATGCCAGCCTTGAGGTCATAGGTTTGCCCAAAGATGCGAACGGTTTTCTCCTTGCGCCGAATCTTGCGTCCAAGGGTGTGCTCGGCCATGTAACCGACAATACAAATGACATTTTTTGAGTCTGCGACAGTGCGTTTTAGGTGATGAAGGATTCGCCCTGCTTCACACATGCCGGACGCCGAGATGACGATGATAGGATCGGGCATATCGTTCAGAGCTTTGGATTCTTCGATTGACTCCGTGTAGTGGAAATGGCTCATCCGATTTTCGTCTTCCTGCTTGAGAAAGGCGAGGGTCTCTTCGTCAAAGCACTCCGGGTGGTCGAAGTAAACTTGAGTGGCTCTTCTTGACAGCGGACTGTCGATGTAGGTCGGCATGGCCGGGACAACACCTGAGTCAAAGATACGCTGAAGAAAGTAGATGATGTTCTGCGTCCGGCCAACGGAAAACGCCGGAATGATCAACCTACCTCCTCGTCGGCGGGTTTCCTTAAGAACTTCAACGAGTTGGGCTTCCATGTCCCCGATGTCGTCATGGAGCCGATTGCCGTAGGTACTTTCCGTGAGTACGTAGTCGCAAGGAGGGTAGGGCTCAGGGTCTTTCAGAATCGGCATATCCGGGCGGCCTAGATCGCCGCTAAAGACGATGCGAACAGTCTTCTTGCCCGGCCGTTCGATGGTCACATGGGCCGATGCCGAGCCAATAATATGCCCCTGGTCGGTCATTCTAACGGTAATGCCCGTCGCAACCTTGAATTCTTGGCCGTAGGAAACTGGGAAAAAGTAGGAATCACATGCTTCTGCGTCTTTTGTCTCGTAGATCGGTTCGACTAGATGTTTCGGTGTCTTCTTGCCCTCTTTGCGGGCTTGGCGCCGACGCTTCTTATTGACGTGCGCAGCATCACGCTCTTGAATCCTGCCGCTGTCGCGGAGCATGATCTTGGTCAGATCGGCGGTGGCGCGGGTACAATAGATGTGCCCCTCAAAGCCGTCTCGTATCAGGATGGGAAGGGCGCCGCTGTGATCAATGTGGGCATGAGTCAGCACCATATTGTGAATCTCAGACGGTTTTAGGGGGAATTGAGCATTCCGTTCCTGGCTCTCCGCCCGACGTCCTTGGAACATGCCACAATCGAAGAGAATCTTTGTGCCGTCGACATCAAGAACGTGTCGAGAGCCGGTAACGCCTTGGGCTGCGCCGTAGAATGTAATTGAAATTGACATGGCCGGATTATCGAGGCGGCGCTCCCATTCGTCAACGGCTTGCAACGAAACGGCGTTCTGTGACTCATTTTGGGTTTGTGAGCCAAACCATGTGGGACGGCATGAGAGGCTTGTGTAGATACGGACGATCGAAGTGTAAATATGCCGCAAAACTCGAAGTTTCTCCAGGACGAATTTACAGGCTACCCCCAATGTGGATAATGTCTAAGTTGTTCCATAGCTTGGAGAATTGCCTTGACAGCTGAAGCCACATGGCGCGATCTTTTGGCCGCCAATCACGAAGACTGGGTGGCTTCAATCCCGAAGCTCAGAGAGCAGCTCGCGGACGCTGGTGTTGTTTTCGGTGGGCGGCACTTGTGCAATCACCTGCGCCCTAAGTTCTTGTCGACGGAAGAATCGGCAAATCTCACTGCTGTTTCTGAAGCGGTCATGAGCGGGATCATGGCGGCCAAGGATCGTTTGTTGGCTGATCCCAATCTCATGTCGATGTTAGGACTCACTGAGATTGAACGAGAAATGGTCTCCCACGATCCAGGATATAGCCACATTGCGCCTTGCGTGCGCCTCGATTCTTTCATTACCGATCATGGTGTCCAATTTGTCGAACTGAATGGTGAATGTCCGGCCGGTCCGGCGTTCGGAGATCAACTTGCCGACGTCTTCTTCGCTCACCCCTTGTCGCAGGCCTTTGCCGAGAGATTCGAGGTCGAATACGTGCGAACGTTGCCGCCCCTCCTTGAGACTTTACTCTCCTGTTATCGAGAATACGGCGGTAGTCACAAACCAACCATCGCTATCGTCGATTACGACTTTGTTCCCACCGCAGTGGAATTCCAACTTTGCGCCGACTACTTCGAAGCCGAAGGATATCCGACTTTGGTGTGTGACCCTCGTGAGCTTGAATACGATGGCGAAAAAATCACTGCGAAGGGACGGAAGATAGATCTCATCTACAAGCGAGTCCTCATGAGTGAGTTCATCGAAAAGTACGAGGAAGTAAAAAATCTGTATCTGGCCTATCGCGATAGGAATGTCTGCGTTGTCAATCCGTTTCGTTCCAAATTAGTCCACAAGAAAGCTATCTTTGCTATTCTGACGAGCGATTGTCGCGATGAGTGGCTTCCCCGTGAGTTGGCCGAGAAAATTGACTTAGCTGTACCTTGGACACGCAATGTCAAAGAGGGCAAGACCAAGTTTGAAGGCCGAGAGATTGATCTCACAGGATACGTCGCCGATAACCGCGAGCAATTCGTCCTGAAACCGAATGACGACTACGGCGGAAAGGGTATCTACTTAGGTTGGGAATTGGACGATTCCGCGTGGAAGAGTGCACTCGCTGTGGCGTTGGCAGGCGACTACGTCGTTCAAACACGTCTTCACATGATCCCCGAGCACTTTCCAGCGATGGAAGACAATCTCTCCGACCAGAGTCTTTATGTTGATTTAGACCCCTATATGTACCTGGGGAAAATGCGTGGGGCACTCGCACGCTTAGGTGCCGGTTCTTTGTGTAACGTGAGTTCGGGCGGTGGGCAGGTTCCCTTGTTGATTGTTGGCAAGTCACGCTAAGGAGTAATCGATGGCAAATTTGACGCTCGGTGTTGAAGAAGAGCTCATGCTCATCGACCCAGAAACCTTGGAGTTGTCGAACAAGACCGAGTCGTTTCATAAGGAAGCGGGCGAGTTGCATGGCGAAAACTTGAAGGCTGAGTTTCACGCCGCTTGCGTTGAGATCGTCACGGACGTCTGTGAGTCTGTCGATCAAGTCTATGAGGATATTTCACGTCACCGCCGTGATGTCATGAATCTGGCGGCGAAGCACAACCTTCTTATTGGCGCCGCCGGCACTCATCCTTCAACCCACTGGAAGGATGTCAGTTTGACTGGGGGCAAGCGCTATGGTGAGATCCTCAATCGACTGCAAGACTTAGCGCGTGCCAATTTGATTTATGGCATGCATTGCCATGTCGGCATTGATGATCCAGAGGCACGCATTCAGGTAATGAACGCGGCGCGTTATTTCCTTCCTCATCTTTTGGCGTTGTCGTGCTCAAGCCCCCTATGGCAAGGCAAGAAAACT